>CAZEKN010000197.1:0-1932 GCA_964512755.1 uncultured Desulfatibacillum sp.
ATCCGGTCTAAGGCCGGCCTGCGGATTAAGCTCGAATGGGAGGGTGTGCGCGGCGCGTTGAAGGGCGGAATCAAAATCGCCAAGGATTTTGATGTGTTGCCGAAAGACATTGCTGGAGCGTTCGGAGCCTTGGAATTAAGTCAATCCTCCTGATGGGAGAGCCGGATGACGTAGCCGCCGGACTTTTCGTCGGGCTCGAGTTCCAGCAGGCCGCGGGCGGCCGCTTCTTCCAGGAGGCGGTTGAAAGAGCGGAAGCCGTAGTAGGATTCGTTAAAACCGGGGCTGCGGCGCTTGAGCGTCTGCTTGACGAGTGAGCCCCACACCTTTTCCTCCGAACCGCGCTCCTCGGCCAGGGCTTCCAGCGTTTCCATGATCAGGTCTAGGGCGGCCTGGGTGCGCTCCTCGGCGTCCTTGTCCTCCTTGGGTTCCTTGGCGGAAGATGCCGCTGCTCCTCGCACGGCCGGGGCCTTGCGGGCGGGTCGCTTGCGCGTCTGTTTCTTGCGCACAAGGTCGTCGTAGTAGATGAATTCGTCGCAATTGGCGATCAGGAGATCCGAACTCGAGCTCTTGACGCCCACGCCGATCACGATCTTGTTATTCTCGCGCAGCTTGCTCACCAGCGGCGAAAAGTCGGAGTCGCCGCTGACGATCACGAAGGTATCGACGTGCGCCTTGGTGTAGCAGAGGTCCAGCGCGTCCACGACCATGCGGATGTCGGCCGAGTTCTTTCCGGACTGGCGCACGTGCGGGATTTCGATGAGCTCGAAAGCGGCTTCGTGCATGGCGGCCTTGAACTCCTTGTAGCGTTCCCAGTCGCAGTAGGCCTTCTTGACCACGATGCTGCCCTTGAGCAGCAGCCGCTCCAGCACCTTGCGGATGTCGAACTGCGCGTAGCGCGCGTCCCGCACGCCGAGCGCAACATTCTCAAAATCGCAAAAAACAGCCAGGTTTTCGGTTTCCGGCGCTTTCCCCATCCTAATCCTCCTAGTTTGAAACAGCCTGACTTTCGGCGAAAACGCGGCAGCGGTCAAGAGCAATCTTTCCCAGGGAGGGTTTATACCTATCTGCAAATTATGATAGAGGTATCTTAGAAAGTCTCTGCAGCGCCTCCATGAAAGAAAGTTTTTTATTGTGGGAGCGGCATCCTGCCGCGATGCAATCGTGGCTGAAAGCCATTCCCAGATTGGCGAAACTCCGTCGCCGATCAATATGACGCTATGCGCTGTAACCTGCTTTTTATAAGGAAATAAATTTATGGACGGAACCTGCCGCGACAAGATCAGAGCCGGGCAATCGGTATTGATCGTATTGAAGAAGGATCAGCGGTCCGGGAAGCTGACGCGAGGGATCGTGAAAGATATTCTGACCAAATCGCCGACCCATCCTCACGGGATCAAAGTTCGATTGGAAAGCGGCGAAATCGGCCGGGTGAAACAGGTTATCATCAGCATGGGCAAGCGGCTCGAAACCGATGAATAGAAAAACGAAAAAGGCCGACCCGCTGGAAGATCTCCTGCAGAGAGAGTGGCTATGCCAGCGATTTCAGCGCGAAAGACTCCCCAGAATCGAGGCCCCGCCCACGATCATCAGGATGGAAACGACCTTTAGCCAGGTAATCTTTTCCCCCAAAAAAAGCCCCATCAGCGTCACCACCACGATGCTGCCACCGATGATGATGGGCCCTCCGATCGAAATCGGAACTCCCTGCTTGTAAGCCTTGAGAATGAAGAAGTCGGCCAAGAGCACGGAGAGCCCGGCCAGCATGCACATGACGACGGCCTTGAGCGAAACCCTGGGAAAGCCGGAACTCAGCACCGGCAGAAAAATCAGAGCGCCGACGCTGAAGGCCGTCAATTCGGTGATCAGCGCGCCCAGGAGCGGATGCATCTGCCGCGAGGCGGAGGATATGAAAACGTTCCAGAGCCCCGTTCC
>CAZEKN010000197.1:2032-4880 GCA_964512755.1 uncultured Desulfatibacillum sp.
CCGAACTTCCTGAAAATCGCTTCGCCGATGTCCGTCCGCCGGTCATGGAAGGCCGGCAGGCAATGCAGGAATTTGACATCGGGGTTTCCGGTTTTTCCCATGGCGGCCGCATTGACCTGGTAAGGTTCGAGCAGGCGGACACGGTCGGCCCAAACGGTATCCGGCTCCCCCATGGACACCCAGACGTCGGTATAGAGAAAATCACAGCCCGCGACACCCGGGCCCACGTCCGGGGTAATCGAGATGTTGGCACCGGTGCCGGCGGCGATGTCCCGAGCGGTTTTCACCAGCTCGGGGTTGGGGTGAAGCTCGCCGGGGGCGACGATGCGGCAGTCCATGCCCATCTTGGCGGCGGCCACGATCAGGGAGTTGGCCACGTTGTTGCGGCCGTCGCCCATGAACGCGAAAGCGATCCGGTTCAGGGGCTTGGTGCTGTGTTCCTGCATGGTCAGGATATCGGCCAGCGCCTGGGTGGGGTGAAATTCGTTGGTGAGACCATTCCAGACCGGCACACCGGCGTATTTCGCCAACTCCTCCACCCGCGATTGTTCGAAGCCGCGGTATTCGATGCCGTGGTACATGCGGCCCAGCACGCGCGCGGTGTCCCGGATGGATTCCTTCTTGCCGAGCTGCGATCCGGTCGGGTCCAGATAGGTCACGCGGGCGCCCTGGTCGTAGGCGGCCACCTCGAAGGCGCAGCGGGTACGGGTTGAAGTTTTCTCGAAGATGAGGGCGATATTCTTGCCCCTGAGATGCTGTTCCTCGGCGCCGGATTGTTTGGCTTTCTTCAGGTCCGCTGAGCGCTGCAGCAGATCGCGTATTTCTTCCGGGCTGAAATCCAGGAGTTTGAGGAAATGCCGGTTGTGAAGATCGATGGCCATGCGTCCCCCATTCTTCAGCAGAAAATGGATAAGGGCCATCCCGCGGCGGAAACAGCCCTTATCAAGTCAGGAGATCCCAGGCTACCAGAAACCGCTTCGGGTTTCAATCGGCCGTGAATCCGGGTCCGGGTGCGGCGGCGAAAAATCCGGCGTGAAACCACCCCTATTCCCCAGCCGCACCGGTCATGGTATAAGGCAGGCCGAAACGATGGCTCATCTTCCGCGAAAGGATGGCAGACATGGGGGTCCCGACACCGTTGATCAAGGATCAAGCTGAAGCTGGCGTACAGGCGATTTACGACGAGATGCATTCGGCCATCGGCAAAATGCCCAACATCTTTGCCGTCATGGCCCATTTCCCGGCGGCACTGAAACGGTTCATCCCCTTTTACACCGCCGTCATGACCAGGGGCAAGGTGCCCGCCAAGCTCAAAGAGCTGGCCTATTTAAAGACCGCCAGCATCAATGCCTGCCAGTATTGACTGCGCGCTCACATTGCTTCGGCGAAGCAAGCCGGCGTCCATGACAGGCAAATCGAGGACCTTCGGTTTTATCAGACCAGCGATGCCTACGACGAAAAGGAGCGAGCCACCGTGCGATTCGCCGATCTCGTCACCCGCGGGGCGGCGGCCGTCGACGCGTCGGTCCTCAACTGGCTGGGGAACTACTATTCCGATTCCGAGATCGTGGAGCTGGTCATGGTGATCGGCCTGGCCAACCTGGTCAACCGATTCAATGACACCCTGCAGGTTCAACCGGATTTAGGGTAGGCATGGAAGGCTTCGCAGTTCGGTCATGCCGTAACAGTTTGAAAAGAATGAAAATACTGGGACGTCAACGGGGACGGCACGATCACCGAGGAGGAATACGTCGACCAGGTTCGGAAAATAATGAAGTAGAGATTGCCGCTGGAACCGGGTCTTAAGCGTGCTGATCCGTAAACGCAGCGATTACCCTGCCAGGGGGAGCGTCTGTGCTTCCGCCCTCGAGTGAGCGCGCACCGCCGCTCCATATTCTTGCTTGATAGTTCTGATCAATTCCTTGACCGAAATAATCCGGTCGACCCGGTAGGCATTCTGTCCGGAAAAGACAAACCCGCGTTTGAGGTTTCCCCGCTTGGCCTGGATCAGGGCCAGGGCGATACAATAGGGGCTTTTGCGGTGGTCGCAGGTCCGGATGCAATGGTAGGGGCAGGTGAACGGGATTTTTTCCCCGCGTTTGACGGCCTCCAGGAACTCGTTGTTGATGGCGCGGCCGGGAAGCCCCACCGGGCTGTTGATGATAACGATATCTTCCTTGCTAGCGTTGACATAGGCCTGTTTGAACTCGAGACTCGCGTCGCACTCGTGGGTGGCCACGAACCGCGTCGCCATTTGCACCCCGGCAGCCCCCATCTGCAGAAACTTGCGGATATCCGCGCCGGTGTAAACGCCGCCGGCCGCAATCACGGGGATGGCCTGCCCAGATTCCGCCTCGAACGGTTTCACGGCTTCCAGCACTTCCGCAACTAGTTTTTCCAAGGTGAATTCCGGCGCAAAAATCTGTTCCGGCTTCAATCCCAGATGGCCGCCGGCCATGGGGCCTTCCACCACGAAGGCATCGGGCAGGTGGGACAGCCTCGCCCATTTCTTGCAGAGCACTTCAGCCGCCCGGCCCGAGGAAACGATGGGGACCAGCTTGGGCTTGCTCCGCTGCCTGAGGTATTTCGGAAGATCGAGCGGCAGGCCGGCTCCGGAAAAGATGAAGTCGATCCCTTCCTCGATGGCGGTAATGACCAGGTTGGAGAAGTGGGTCAGCGCCACCATGATGTTGACGCCCAGAAGTCCCTTGGTCAGGGCGCGCGCCTTGCGGATCTCATTCTTGAGCGCGCGGATGTTTGCTTCCAGCGGGTTTGAGCCGATGTCGGGTTCACCCATGCCGATCATGGCGGCGGCAATGACGCCGATGCCGCCTTCATTGGCCACGGC
>CAZEKN010000198.1:0-4872 GCA_964512755.1 uncultured Desulfatibacillum sp.
ATCAACCTGGCCGCTGACCGGTTCGAGGATCTCCACCGCTCGGTGGAGGGTCGCATCGCGGAATCCCGCGCCCGCATTGAGGAAGAAAAGAACATCCTGTCCGTGGTGCTGGCCGAACTGCCCGAAGGGGTCGTGATCTGCACGGCGGAAGGCCAAGTCACGCTCTACAACCAGCGTGCCCAGCAGCTCCTGGAGGCTGCGGACAAGCCGCTCTCCGCAGCAGACCGGCCTCCGACGGGAGGCTTCATCGGTCTGGGCCGCTCCATCTTCGGCGTCGTCGAAAAGCCGCTGATCGCGCATGCCCTGAAAGACATCCCCGAAAAGCTCCGCAGCGGCCACCACGATCTCACCTCGTCCTTCGTGATGGTCGCGCGCAACCACCGACTGCTGCAGGCGGTGGCGGTTCCGATCCTCAGCCCGCTGCGCGAGCTGTCCGGGTTCGTTCTGCTCCTGACCGATTTCACGGGCCAGATGGAATCCTATCGAAAGGTGGATTCTCTCTTCCAGTCGCTTTCCGTAGGGGTGCGCAGCGCCATCGCCAGCGTCCGATCGGCGGTCGAAGTGATTCTGGAATATCCGGAGCTGCCGCCGTCCAAGCGTGATGAGTTCCAGCAAATCATTCATCGGGAAGCCCTCTCCGCCGGTGCGGCGATGGACCGGATGGCGGCTGACTACGCCGGCTCCATCCGGACCCCCGTGTCTCTTTCCCGAATGCGGCTCAGGGACTTTCTCGAAGCCGTGCGGATACAAGCCGATACGAAGGCCGGGCTGATGCTGTCGGGGGAACCGGTTGAAGATGATTTCTGGATCAGCGTGGACAGCTACTCCATGACGTTGGCCATGGTCTTCATCCTGCAGCGGCTCGGCGCGAAACTCGGAACCGGCACGTTCCGGTGGGCGCTGGACAAGAAGGAGCACCACCTCGGGCTGGATTTCATCTGGACGGGCACCCCCCTGCGGTTGGAGGTGCTGCGCCGGTGGGAGCAGCAGCCGGTGGCCGTTGCGGATGAACGCGTGAACGCCACTCTCGCGGAAATCCTGATTCGGCACCGCGCCGAGCTCTGGTCGCAAGCTTGTGACAACGGCGCGGATGCATACGTGCGCATTTTGCTGGAAGCTGCGGAACCCGCCCCTCTGACCTATCCCCGCCGGCAAACGGTCCTGGCCACCGCCCGTCCGGTCTACTACGACTTTGACCTTTTCAATCAGCCGGGTCAAGCGCCCGAGTTGGACGACCGGCGGCTTGCGGAGCTGGCTTATACGGTTTTCGACACCGAGACCACGGGGCTGGACATTCGCGAGGGCGATGAAATGGTCGCCTTGGGTGCGGTCCGCATCGTGAACGGGCGTCTGCTGGAATCGGAATGTTTTGAACAACTGGTGAAACCGGAGTGCATCCTCCGCGCGGATTCGATCCGCATTCACGGCATTCAGCCTGAAATGCTGGAGGGGCAACCGGATGTCCGGCAGGCGCTGCAGTCGTTTCAGCGTTTTGCCGAAGGAACCATTTTGGTGGCGCACAATGCAGCCTTCGACATGCGCCTGCTGCAGCTCCAGGAACAGCGCACCGGCGTTCGCTTCGGGAACCCCGTGCTCGACACCATGCTGCTCTCCGCCGTCGTGCATCCGGCCCATCGCCGGCATGATCTCGCAACGATCGCCGAACGCCTGGGCATCACCATCATGGGGCGCCACACGGCGCTGGGCGATGCGATCGCCACGGCGGAAGTCTTCCTGAAGCTATTGCCGCTGCTGGCGGAGATGGGAATTAAAACGCTCAAGCAGGCGCGCGAGGCGTCGCAGAAGACGTATTATGCGAGGCTGAAGTACTAGCGCTATTCCTCCTGCGGCTGGAAGGTGAAAGGCAGGGTGAACGTAAAAGTGGACCCGTAGCCGGGCTCGCTCTCGGCCCAGATCCGGCCGCCGTGATATTCCACGATGCGCCGGGTGATGGCCAACCCCAGCCCGCTTCCGGACGGCCGCCCTTGGGACCTGTTTTTGGCCTGCCGGAATTCTTCGAAAATGATCTTGAGATCCTCGGGGTGGATGCCTGCGCCGTTGTCGCTCACCTCTACCTGGAGGTGATACGGATGGAACGCCAGTCGGAATCCGATTCGTCCGCCGGAGCTGTCGCAGAATTTCACTGCGTTGGAGAGCAGGTTCAGCACCACCTGCACCAGGCGGTCCCGGTCCCCTCGAACCATGGCCGCCTGGTGCGGCAGGTCGAGGCGTAAATCTACATGCTTCTCGTCTATCAGCGGCCGGACGGCCGTCAAGGCCTCGTGGCAAATCTCCCGGAGGTCGACGGGCTGCATCTGCCACGCCATCTTGCCGGTTTCCAGTCTCTGGAAGTCCAGGACTTGGTTGATCAGGCGGGTCAGGCGCTCGCTTTCCTTGATGATGATGCCGGTCATGTGCCGGTGCTGGTCCTCCGGCAGCTGAGGATTGGCATGAAGGATTTCCGAAATGGACCGCACGGCCGTGAGCGGTGTGCGCAGTTCATGGGTGACGGTGGAGATGAACTCGTTCTTGATGCGGTCGAGTTCTTTCAGACGTTCGTTGGCGGATTTGAGTTCGGCCGTGGCCTTTTCCAGTTCGCGGCTGTAGGCGATCACGCGCCGCGTCTCGTCGAGAATGTTCATGACCTCGCCCAGGCCGAGAGGCTCTTCCTTGACGACGGAGGCGACCATGACCCGGGCCGATGCCGAACCGATGGCGCCGGCGAGGAGTTTCTCGGCATAGATCACCAGGCCCGGATCTGCCGAGGACAGAGGTCCCCAGCGCATTTTGTGACGGCTGGAATAGGTGCTCAGCGCCTCGCCGGTACGCTCCGGCCCGAGAATGCGTTCCAGCAGGGAGCGCAGGTCCGTCACCAGTGCCGTGCCTCGCCAGAAGGAAGGGTCCTCCGCTTCGCTCGGGTAGGTGAATACATCCACGAACAATGCCGCTTGCGTGTGCTCGAGAGGGCTTTGACGGCTGAAGAGAGAGACCCCCCCATACAAAAAGGAGTTGGCCAGCAGGCTCCAGAATACGGCATGGGCGATGGGATCGAGACCGGTCAAACCGAAGAGTTCATAGGGCTTGAGCAAGGCCAGGCCGAGGGGGCCGTCCGACACCAACCCTGGATCCAGAAGACCCACGCCTTCCAAGGAGGGCAGCACCAGCGTGTACGCCCAGACCACAAATCCGGCCAACAGCCCGCTCATGGCGCCTGACCGCGTGGCACGTTTCCAGAAAATTCCGCCGACGATGGCCGGGGAAAACTGCGCCACCGCCGCAAATGAAATCAGCCCGATGGAAACGAGGGAATAGGCCTCGCCGATGAAGTGAAAATAGACATATGCCAGGAGAAGCACCAGCAGGATGGCGCCGCGGCGGACCGCCAGCACGACGGTGCTGAGATCCTTGCGCTGGGCGACGCCGCCGAACGGCAGCCGCAGGAGCACCGGCATGACCAGATCGTTGCAGATCATGGTCGAGAGGGCGACGGTTTCGACGATCACCATGCCGGTGGCCGCGGACATTCCGCCGATGAAGACGAGCAGCGATAGGCCTTGCTGCTGTTGGACCATGGGCAGGGTCAGCACGAAGGTGTCGGCGTCGACCCCGCTGACAAACCGCATCACGCCGCCGAAGGCGATGGGCAGCACAAAAATATTGATCACCAGCAAATAGAGCGGAAACAGCCAGACCGCTTGTTTCAAGTGATCCTCATTGACATTCTCCACCACGGTGACCTGGAACTGCCGGGGCAGGAAGAGGACCGCCGTCATCGACAGCACCACATGCAACGCCCAGCTGAAGTAGTCGCCGGTGCGGGCTCCCAGCGTGAACGCCTGCCTGAGCGCCGGCAGGTCCTGTGCCTGGGTGAACAGATCGCCGAATCCCCGGTAAACCCCGAAGGTGACAAACAGGCCAACCGCCAGGAAGGCGACCAGCTTGACCAGGGACTCGAAGGCAATGGCCGCCACTAAACCTTCGTGGCGTTCGGTGGCGTCCAGATGGCGGGTGCCGAACAAAATGGCAAAAACCGCCAGCAGCAGCGCCACGTAGAAGGCGGTGTCGTGGATCACGGGAATGTCCGGGAAATAGCGGGGCATCACAATCAGGGGATACTGATTGATGATGAGATAGCTCATGGAGACGGCTTTGAGCTGCAGGGCGATGTAGGGGATGACGCCCAGCACGGCGATGATGGTCACCATGCTGCCGATGGCCGTGCTCTTGCCGTAGCGCGAGGCAATGAAATCGGCAATCGACGTGATGCGGTGAACCTTGCTGATGCGGATGATTTTTCGAATCATCCAGAGGCCCAGCGCGAAGACCAGGGTCGGTCCGATATAGGTCGGGAGAAACCCGAGCCCGCTGCCGGCGGCCCGCCCCACGCTGCCGTAAAATGTCCATGCCGTGCAATAGACCGCCAGTGACAGGGCATAGATGGTGGCATTGCTGATGAGGCTGCGGCCCTGGGCGGCGCGGCGGTCGGCGAAATATGCGACGGCAAAGAGAAGGCCCACGTACCCGAAGGCGACCAGCAGGATGGGCTCTGTTTTCAACATGGGGCTAACCATCCGTGTCGTGATGCGTCCGGCCGGGACGGGAGACGACCCCCAGCAGGGCGACGATCAGCGTCCAGACGGAAAACACATAGGCGTAGAGCAGCGGGATCCCGCCCCACGAAGCGGGCAGGTTGAAGATGGAAAGGATCGGGTAGTTCAACAGCACCCAGCCCAGAAGGAATATGCCTGCCAGCCTTCGAGCTTTGCGACTGTCGGGGCTCATGGGCACGACTCGGGTTGGGGTTTCCGAATGCGGTGGACGAGGAAACAGGGCATTTGCTATATAGATGAAAGCAGCGGGTGTTGTCAAACC
>CAZEKN010000199.1:0-4857 GCA_964512755.1 uncultured Desulfatibacillum sp.
TAGGCGATGATGTCCGAGACGATCCGCATGGACGGCTCGGGCGGGTAGATATAGGTGTTGCGCGTGAGGTACTCCTTGAGAATGTCGTTCTGGATGGTGCCGGTGAGCTGGCCCTGGCCCACCCCCTGCTCCTCGGCCGCCACGATGTAGCCGGCCAGGATCGGCAGCACCGCGCCGTTCATGGTCATGGAGACCGACATCTTGTCGAGCGGGATCTGGTCGAAAAGGATCTTCATGTCTTCGACGCTGTCGACCGCAACTCCGGCCTTGCCCACGTCGCCCGACACTCGCGGATGGTCCGAGTCGTAGCCGCGGTGGGTGGCGAGGTCGAAGGCGACGGAAAGGCCCATCTGTCCGGCGGCCAGGTTGCGACGGTAGAAGGCGTTGGAATCCTTGGCCGTGGAGAACCCGGCATACTGACGGATGGTCCACGGCCGGTGCGTGTACATGGTGGCCCGCGGTCCGCGCACGTATGGCGGCAGCCCCGGCAGACTGTTGAGGTGTTCGAGCGTTTCGAGGTCCTCGGCCGTGTAAAGCGGCTTGACCAGAATGCCCTCCGGGGTCTTCCAGTTCAGCGACTCCGGCGATTTGCCGCGCAGCTCCTTGGAAGCGAGCTCTCTCCATTTGGGGGTGTCCGGGTGTTGGGGCATGTTCGTATTATCCTCCTTATAAAGTTCTTGAAGCCGTTGGATCCTTCAGACAGAGAATTCGCTTATTCCGCTACGATGCTGGATAAGCGCTCCGCGCGATCCTGGATACCCGGCAAAACAAACCCGCTATCCCCTATCGAGCATCCAGCATCCAGTATCCGTTTTTCAGCGCTCGCAGAGTTCGACCAGCACGCCGCTGGTGGCCTTGGGGTGAAGGAACGCGATCCGTGCCCCACCGGCGCCCTTGCGCGGTTTCTCGTCGATCAGCTGGATTCCCTTGGCCTTGAGCTCGGCCAGGGCTTCTTCGATGTTCTCCACGCGGAAGGCGATGTGTTGGATCCCTTCGCCTTTCTTTTCCAGATACTTGGCAATGGGGCCGTCGGGCGCCGTAGACTCCAGCAGCTCGACCTCGCTCTCGCCGACCGGCAGGAACGCGGTCGTCACCTTCTGCTCGGCCACGGTCTCGGTTCCCTCGAATTTGAGACCCAAGGCATCCGTCCAGAAATTCTTCCCGCCCTCGATGCTCTTTACGGCAATCCCCAGATGGTCGATCTTCAGAATCTTCATGCCCGCCCCTCCTTGGAATTTCAAATTTGAGATTTCAAATTTCAAATTGCCTTACTCCGCCGCCTGAACCGAAACGATCTCCGGAATCTCTCGCTTCAGAAACTTTTCGATCCCGTTCTTGAGCGTCATCTGTGACATGGGGCAGCCGGCACACGCCCCCCGCAGGCGCACGAAGACGACGCCGTCCTGAACGTCCGCCAGTTCCACATCCCCTCCGTCCCGCTGGAGCATCGGCCGGATCTTGTCGATGGCAGCCTGCACCTTCGCTTTCATAAGCCCCTCCTATATCAAATTTCCCGGTTTTCATAAAACCGCTTTTTGAAAATCTCGAATTCACCATTCAAAATCGCCTTGCGAATCCGCTTCACGAGGTTGACAAAATAATGCAGGTTGTGAATCGTGTTCAGGCGGTAGGCCAGCAGTTCCCTGGAAAGAAACAGGTGGCGCAGGTAGGCCAGAGAATAGTTCCGGCAGGTATAGCAGGTGCAGGCCCTGTCTGGCGGGTCTGGGTCCTGGCGGTACTCCGCATGGGTGATGGTGATGACGCCGCGCGCGGTGAAAAGTTGCCCGTTGCGGGCATTGCGGGTCGGCAGCACACAGTCGAACATGTCCGCTCCGAGGCAGACCAAATCGATGAGGTCCTCCGGCCGGCCGACGCCCATGATGTACTTGGGCTTTCCCGCCGGCAGCAGCGGCAGGGCCGCCGCCGCCGTATTCAGCATGCGATCGAGGGGTTCGCCGACGCTCAGCCCGCCAAGGGCGTAGCCGCTGAAATCAAGCTCGGCCAGGCATTCCGCTGACGTGCGCCGCAGTTCGGGATGCATGCCCCCCTGCACGATGCCGAACAGCGCTTGATGTCCGTTTCCGGAGGATTTCCATGCAGCGTGGCAGCGCCGTGCCCATTCGAGCGTGATCTCAGCCGCCTGGCGGGCGCCGTCATAGGAAGCCGGATAGGCCGTGCACTGGTCCAGGCACATCATGATATCGGCGTTCAACCAGCCCTGAATTTCGATGGCCTTCTCTGGGCTGAGCAGGTGGGACGATCCGTCGATGTGCGACTGAAAACTGACCCCTTCTGCTGTGATCCGGGCCAGCTTGGCAAGGGAGAACACCTGGAAGCCGCCGCTGTCGGTCAGGATGGGGCTGCGCCAGTTCATGAACCGGTGCAGTCCATGAAACCGGTCGATGACCTCGCGGCCCGGCCGCAGGTAGAGATGATAGGTATTGCCGAGGATGATCTGGGTGCCGCAGGCGGCCAACTCTTCGGGCGTGATGGACTTCACCGATCCCAGCGTGCCCACCGGCATGAATACCGGCGTTTCCACCGGCCCGTGGGCCGTCTGCATCACGCCGGCCCGCGCGTGGGTTGCCGATGATTGCTGGATGATCTCAAAGGAAAACATGTAGTTTCTTCTTCATAGCGAGCACCTTAAAGAATCAGCATCGCATCTCCGTAGCTGTAAAAGCGGTAGCGCTCGGTCACTGCTTCTCGGTAGGCCTTCAGGACCTGCTCGCGGCCGGCAAAGGCCGAGACCAGCATCAGCAGGGTCGATTTCGGCAAGTGGAAGTTGGTGATCATGGCATCGACCGCTTTAAATCGGTAGCCGGGGTAGATGAAGAGGTCGCAGGTCCCGCTGCCGGCTGTCAGCCGCCCCTGCGCATCGGCTGCGAACTCTAAGGTGCGCACCGCGGTAGTGCCGACGGCCACCACCCGCTTGCCGTTGTTGCGGGCGGCCTGAACGGCGGCGGCCGTTTCCGCCGGAACCGAAAACCGTTCGGCGTGCATCTGGTGGTCGCGGATGTCCAAAACCTGCACCGGCGCAAACGTTCCATAACCGACGTGGAGCGTGATGGGTGCCGTTGCCACTCCAATCGCCCGCAGCCCGCTTAAAAGCTCAGAGGTAAAGTGGAGGCCGGCCGTAGGGGCGGCCACCGCTCCTCGCGCGGAAGCGTATACGGTCTGGTACGCGGTTCGGTCTTCCGGCTCATCAGCACGCCGGATGTAGGGCGGAAGCGGCACGTGCCCGACCCGATCTATCACCGCATCGAAATCCTCATCTCCCGAGAACTCGACCTGAACGGTTCGGTCTCTCATCGCGACCACCTGCCCGGTCAGACCCTCACCGAAAATAAACCGGCTCCCTGTCCGTGAGGGCTTCGAGGATTTAACCAGACATTCACAGGTGAACCGGCGCGAGTCGACCGAACGACGGCCCCCTGCGAAATCCAGCAGAAACACCTCGACCCGTCCGCCGCTCTCCTTCCGGCCCAACAGCCGCGCCTTGATCACGGCGGTGTCATTCACCACCAGAACATCTCCGGGGGACAGAAAACGCGATAGGCGGTCGAACCGGTCATGGGACACCGCGCCCGTCACGCGATCGAGCTTCAGCAGGCGCGAATGATCTCGGCGCTCGGCCGGCTGCTGGGCGATCCGATTCGGTGGAAGCTCGTAGTCGTAATCACCCAGGGAGTACATGCTCCTGCCCGCTGTCAGCCATTGCATCCACGCCCGCCACTCAGGATCGCCCCAGGTAGACCAGCCAGAGCCCGACCGCCATGAGGGCCAGCCCAACCTGCCGCAAATGCCTTTCAGACGTCGCGGCAATCCGGGCGATCCAGTCCTTCATCCGGGTGGGAAAGGCAAAATACGGAAGCCCCTCGACAATCAAGACCATTCCAAGAACGCACAGAAAATAGTTCATGCTCCGATCCCGCTCCCGGCTCATCCCTGCAGTTGGACCACCCAAGGTGCTCTGCCGGCGAGAGTTGTTTTATATACCGTTCGCAGAGATTGTTTGTCAAAAACATTCCGGCGGGACCACTGAGCGCATTCGCCGTCAGTCGGGCGCCCGGATTGACACGGAAGGTTCATGTCTTAATACTCATCCAAGCACCGGTCGTCACCCGTTGCAGGCCTAAACCGAATTCAAAGGCGGTCGCATGCGCATCCGGTTTCACTACCTATTTGCCATCGTCATCTTGACCATTTACGGCGGCCAGGTCTGACCGTTCATGGCGGAGCTACCCCCCGTGAGCCTGGGGGTGCATATCTTGGCGGCCTATGCAGCGGTCCTGGTCCTGCGCCGGCCTCTTGAAAGTCGTCTGGTCGAGACGGCCAACGAGGAGTCGCAACCCAAGCGGCAATTCATTTTCGACTTTCTGCTCGGCGTGGCGGCAGGGCTGCTGGCCGCATCCCTCAATGTCGCCCGCCACGGTTTCCCGGCACCCAGCGCCCTGAGCCTGATTTACGGCGCGCTCATCTATAGTTTCTTCATCGCGTTGGACATGTCCCTCGCCCGGGAGCGGGCCATCATCCTGAACGCGCTGGCCAAGAACACGATCCAGCCGCCGCCGAAGCGCCTCTACTCCATGACCCGGAGATTCACGTTGGTGGCGGTCGCGACGGCACTCTGCGTATCGGCCGTCAATCTATCGGTGATTGCGCGGGACATGTCCTGGTTGACCACGGTCGGGACGGATCCGGGCGCGACCCGCGAAGCCATCCTGTCGGTCACCTACGAGGTCCTGTTCATCATGGCGGTGTTGTTGGGGCTCGCCGTCAATCTGATCGTTTCGTATTCCCGCAACCTGAAGCTTCTCTTCGAAAACGAAACCGGGGTGCTGGAGCGGGTGACCA
>CAZEKN010000200.1:0-4849 GCA_964512755.1 uncultured Desulfatibacillum sp.
TGAAGCGCTGCGGCCGTATCGCCTCCTTTCGTCTTTTGCCCATCAAGACCTCCGAATACCCCACTCCGGCCCGCCGGCCACCTTATTCCGTTTTGGACTGCACTCGGATCGAAGCCGCATTTGGCATACGCCCTCCGCCGTGGCAGCATAGCATCGAAAAGACCGTCGACCGGCTCTTATCCATGACCGACAGCATTCGGTGAGGCTGGAAAAATCTATTGCGCATCGCTGCTGCTCTTCTTTCAAAAAAACTCTAACTAATTGTTATATATTAGCATTTTTATTTTATACGGGGTCGTCGTGCTTGACTGACATGCGGTTTCCGTCTAAGATAAAAATAACTGATCGCACAACAAAGCCGGTCCGCATATCGAAAACGATGGCCGCATTCTGTTTGCATTTCTTATGAAATCAATTCCCGTTCAACAGCCCGCAGTCCTGGTCGTCGATGACGATGAGGGACTGCTGTTGAGCATTAAAGCCACTCTGGTCAGCGCCGGGTTGCCGGAACCAGCCCTGGTATCCGACAGCCGCCGGGTTCTGGACGTTTTGCGGTCGCAGCGCTTCCCACTGGTGCTGCTGGATCTGATGATGCCGCATATGGGCGGCATGGAGGTGATGCAACGCATCAAGGAAGAATTCCCGGAGGTGGACTGCGTGATCGTCAGCGCCATGGACGACGTGCCCACCGCCGTGCAAGCGATCAGCAGCGGGGCGAGCGATTATCTGGTCAAACCCCTCAACAGCGACAAGCTGGTGGCCCTCGTTCAAAACAACCTCGAGCGCTACCGCTTCCGCGATGAACTGGCGCGGGTCGGCCAGAAGAAGATCTTCGACCATCTGAAGCAGCCCGATGCGTTCGCCCATCTCATCGCTGAAGATGAATCCATGGCACTGGTTTTTCACCAGATCGAAGCCGTGGCCGGCACCGACTACAGTGTGGTCATCAACGGCGAATCCGGAACCGGCAAGGAGATGCTGGCCCGCGTGATCCATCAACTGAGCCACCGTTCCAAAGCGCCCTTCTATGCCGTCAACATGGCTTCGTTTAGCAAAACCCTTTTCGAAGACGAATTTTTCGGACACGCGAAAGGGGCTTATACGGATGCTGGCGGCGAGCGCCGCGGATTTTTCGAGGCCGCCAACGGCGGTACCCTATTTCTGGACGAGATCACCGAGTTGGACCCGTCGCTGCAAGCCAAGCTGTTGCGCGTGATCGAAGAGCGCGAGTTCTATCGGCTCGGCAGCACCGAAGTCCGCAACGTGGACGTACGCATCGTTGCTGCCACGAATCGCGACATCAGCGAAGAAATTCTTAAGGGCCGGTTCCGCGCCGACTTGTTCTATCGGATCAACACCTACAACATCAAAATTCCCCCGCTGCGCGAGCGCAAGAAGGATATCCTTCCGTTGGCGCGATACTTCTTGAGGCTGCACGCCGGCGCCAACAAGAAAAAAATAGCCGAATTGGCCCCCGAACTGGTCGAGCGGCTGTTGGCCTATGCCTTTCCGGGCAACGTTCGTGAGTTGGAAAACATGATTGCGGCGGCGGTATTGTTGGAGAAGGGCAAGACGTTGTCTCTGCTTGCAGCGCGCAACCTGCTGCCCTACGAGGGTCCCGAGCGCCGCCGGAACTCGCCGCTGATCACGTTGGAAGAGCTCGAGCGCCGGCACATCGAACACGTGCTGGAAGCCACCAACGGAAATCGTCCCAAGGCTGCCAAGATCCTCGGAATTAACGTTTCCACCATTTACCGCAAGCTTGAGAAATACCATCTCACGGATAAGAATTTCGAATCGAATTGACCGCGGCCGCACCCGGAGGCGGCCGATCCTCAGAGGGAGAATACATGTCGGACGGTTTGGATGTAGTGGTTCTCGATGACGACGCGGGCATCAGTCAGGTGCTCAAAGAGCTGATTGAAACGTTCTATACATGGGGTAATGTGGTGGCTTTTTCCGACGCAGAAAGAGCCATCAGCTGGTGTCTGAAGCGCGATGTCGGGCTCAGCATTTTCGTTGTGGATGTCTTTTTGAAAAGCATGAGCGGCTTCTTTTTTCTGGACTCGATCGAACCGAGATTTCCGTCCGCCCACCAGGATGCCATCATCATCAGCGGCAACGCCAGCGAAGATGTCGTGGACATGTGTCTGGCCTCCAACGTAACCTATTTGCTTGAAAAACCGCTGAAACCGTATGCGCTTCAGCTGGCGGTCCGCGCCATCACAGCGAAGTACCTGAACTTTGCAAAAAAACTGTTGAAAGACCCATCGCTCGCCAAAAGTATTGCACGCCTGTGACCGCCAGAGACGCCACCGAAGATTAATGGTCGCATCATTATCTGTATTTCGCCAGGGGTTAAAGACGGATGGACGCACTCTCGCGCGCAAAGCATACGTCCAGGCCGGAACCTGCACGCCGCCCGCTGTATTGATGCGATAAACGGTCGAGCTCCGAGTCGGACCGCATGGGGTCGTGATGAATCAATGCCAGTCGGCGACATCCGGCCGCCTCGGCCGCCCGGACGGCCTGCTCGATCGATGAGTGCCCCCAACCGGCGCGACCCGCCTGATATTCCTGCTCGGTGTACTGGCCGTCGTGGATGAGCAGATCCGCATCTCGAAAAAAGGACAGCATTCTCAGATCGGCTTCCCGCGCTGCCTGCTCGCCCTCCAACGCCATGATCGCGTCGTAGCCGGGATCCTCGGGATCGCTGATGAACAGATTGCGGAACGGCTCGGTATCAAAGGCCGTACACACCGACCGGCCGCGCCAGTCGAAACGGTAGCCCATGCACAGCAACGGGTGATTGAGGTAAGTGGCCGTCAGCGTAATCCCATCCCCCAGATCATAAACCCCTTCGCGGAGATCGACATAGGTAATGGCGGCGGCCAGCTCAACTTGCCGCACCGGGAAGTAGCGGTAGCATAGCTGGCCGCCGATCACCTCTTCCAAACGGTCTTCTGGGGAAATGGTCGGTCCGTAAAGCGTGAGCCGGGTGTCGCGTCGGTAGAGTGGACCGAAAAAGGGCAGTCCGAGGATGTGGTCCAGATGAGTGTGGCTCAGCAGAAGATCCAGCGCCAACCCGCCCGCCGGCTCTGGGCGCGCCAGCAGATCGTCCCCCAGCCGGCGGATACCGGATCCGGCATCGATGATGAGAGTGCGCCGGCAGGCGGAAACTCTCAGCTCCACGCACAGGGTGTTGCCGCCGTAGCGCGACGTCTCATAGCCCGGGGTCGGGATCGAACCGCGCACCCCCCAAAAGGTGACCTGCAGCTGATCAATTTCGGCCGGCGATTTCAAGAAACACCTTTGCTTTCTCGATCTCTTCCTCCACCGCTGCGGAAAGCTTCGTCAGCTGGTGGCCGGCAGCGTCCCAGTGCATCGGTAGTCGGCTGTGTCCGTTCTCGTCCAGGCTGATGCCGCCGGGGGTTCCGGCCCCCATGTGATGCGCCATAGTGTCCGCCTGGGCAACGGCATCGACCAGACTGAACGGCACGGACGAGGTTTCGCTGCGGGTGTGATGGTCCGACAAGGCCGCGGTCAGGGCCGGGCTCAGCTGCCACTTGCGGGCGATCATATGGCCGACCCGGCAATGGTCGACCCCGATCGAGCAATTTTCCTCGCAGCGCATGCCCCGGCCCGAGCTTTGCGAATGGACCACGGCTTCATGATAAGCCTCAGGAAATAGGTGGTTCAGAGGTATTTTACCGATATCGTGCATCAAGCCGGCGACAAAAAACTCCTCCCGCTCCGCCAGCGGCACGCCACGACTGGCGGCCAGGAGCTTGGCGGCGGCGGCGGTACACAGCGAATGGGTCCAGAACTGATCGGCGGTAAAGGCCCGGAAGGCGTCGCGGTGAGAGAAACTCTGGAAAATGGCGAAACTCAACACGACGTTTTTAACCGTATTGATGCCGAGCAGGATGATCGCCCGGGTCAGCGAATTGACTTTGCTCGGCAGCGAGTAATAAGCGGAGTTGATCACCTGCAGAACCCGGCCGGTCAGTACGGGATCCAGGGAAATGACCCGATTCAAATCATTGGCGCACGCACCGGGTTCGTTGCAGGTCCGAAGCACCTTGATGGCGGTGGTGGACAGCCCGGCCATTCGCAGGATGTGCGCCCGGACCTTTCCAAGGGACGCCGGAGCCGCCGTGTCCGGTGCAGCCATCACGCCGGCAGGTAATCCCCACGGCGAAACCGGTTAATTTCGACTTCCGCCGTGACTAGGGTTTGGTTCAGTATGTCTTTAAGACCGCCGTGTTCCGGCAGCGACTCGAGCGTCCGCGAGAGCGTATCCCGGCCCTCTTCCAGCTGCCGGATACTGGCCTCCAGCCCTTTCAGGCTGACCCGAGGGTTCGATAACTTCTGACAGTAGCCCTCGAGGAGGTCGAGATATCCCTCCAGGCGGCCGACCACCGAAAAGTCCGGTGTCGACGTCATGGTTTGAAGGCTGATGGCAGCGGCCGGCTCCGGTGCCGGGCCAGATGCGCGAGCCTGATCGATCTTCTGTTTTAAGATCTCCCCAAAGCCGTTGGCGGCGGCCGGCATGGACAAGGACGTCTTTTCAACTTGAACGCGCCCTGGCAGATCGCCGTTTTCGATAATTTTCATTCGACCCATGTCCTTTCCACGGCAAGCCGCAGTTTGCAGGGCCTCCGTTGTCCTGTTATCGCATCCACCCGAAATGAAAAGCTATGCAAATTCCGTGCTGTTGTTTCCATTGCTCCCGGCGTTCGAAAAGTTAGCCCATCCGGGTTTCCCGGTCTCGGCATGGCCGTGCCGGAATCGGCCCCGTCGGCAAAAGCGGCAATTTTTGCCGGGAAACGGCTCTCGCATTCAAGAG
>CAZEKN010000201.1:0-2987 GCA_964512755.1 uncultured Desulfatibacillum sp.
CACCCCGGATATCCAGTACGTCTGGAACCCCGGCGGCGACTCCGACAACGACGGCATCTTCGCCGGCATGGTCCGCGCCGAGCTCAATTTCTGAAGCTGCGGCAGCGGCGTCGGCATCGGTTGCCAAGCGCAGTGTATTGAATTAGACTCCTGCAGGCAGCCTGGAGGGCGAGATTCCACTCTGCCCTCCAGGCCCTGCAAATTCGTTTTTCAACTTTAAACCTTAAACTTTAAATTTTAAAACTAATTCCAATGCATATTTCCGAAGGGGTTCTTTCCGGCCCGGTGCTTCTGTCCGGCGCCGCCATGGCCGCGGCCGGCACCGCCATCGGGCTGAAAAAGCTGGACTACGATGAAATCGCTCGGGTCGGGATGCTTTCCGGCGTGTTCTTCGTCGCCTCCCTGGTTCATGTGCCCTTGGGGCCGACGAGCGTGCACCTGATCCTGAACGGTATCGTCGGACTGCTTCTCGGGTGGGCGGCCTTTCCCGCCATCCTGGTGGCGCTGGCCCTGCAGGCGGTTTTCTTCCAATTCGGCGGCATCACAGCACTGGGGGTCAACACCGTCATCATGGCCGTGCCCGCGGTGGCCGGCTATTATGCGTTCTCTCCATTGCTGCGACGCAGCCGGCCCGTCGCCCTTGCCGCGGCTTTTGCCTGCGGCTTCATGGCCGTGTGCATCGGCGGCATCATCGTCGGCCTGGCGTTGATGTTCACCGAAGAGAAATTTTTTGAAGTTGCGGTGGCCGTTGTTGCGGCGCACCTGCCCGTCATGATCATTGAAGGCCTTGTAACCGCCCTTTGTGTGGCCTTTCTCCGAAAAGTCCAACCGGCGATGCTGCCGGGGTATTCCTCCAAGGAGGTTTTGTGAACATTCGGATGCTCTTGAAGGTTTGTTGTGTGATAGGGATTCTGATCGCAGCCGTTGCGGCTTCGGCCCACCGGGTGAACATCTTCGCCTGGGTCGAGGGTGACAAAATCTTCGTCGAGTGCAAATACCCGGACGGCACCAAGGTGCACGAAGGTGTCATCCGGGTTTTGGATTCCGCCGGCAAAGAGCTTCTCAAGGGGAAAACCAACGACAAGGGCGAGTTTTCGTTCAAGGTCCCCAAAATCGATGATCTAAAAGTCGTCCTTGAGGCCGGCATGGGCCATCGGGCCGAATGGCCGATATCCAAGCAGGATCTCGCACCCTGACGATATCCTCGACATCATCGCTCTCCAAGAGAGTCCAACCGTCCATGCTGCCGGGCTGAATTCCAAAGGAGGTTTTATGAGGGTTCGTACGCTATACCTGTTTTGGCTGGTGCCGGCGCTTCTGCTTCTGGCGGCCGGCGCTGCCCTGGCCCAGAGCGCGCCGGCGCCGGATCCACCCCAGCCCGCCGCGAAAACCGGAGCCCCGGCGGTCAGTGAATCTCCGCCTGCCGCGGCAGCGCCGCTGCCTGCCGGCATCGACAAGGTGATTGAAAAAGCGCTGGACAAGAAGCTTGCCCCAATTATGAGAACGTTGGCCGAGATGCAGGAGCAGAAAATCCGGCTGACGGACGTCCTCGGCGGCCTCGGGTATATTTTCGGTCTAGTGGGTGTGGCCGCCTACTTCAAGCGTAAAAAGGATGATGGACGCCCATGAACCTGGCCACCGCATCGTCTTCGGCTCCTGAATGGCCGCTCCATGCTGCTTGAACCCTTTGCAGCCGGCGATTCGTTTCTGCACCGCCTGGATCCCCGCATCCGGCTGGCCTCGGCCGTGGTATATTCATGCGCCGTGGCGGTATGCACAGCATTCCCGGCGCTTTTGACCGCGCTGCTCCTGTCCATGGCCCTGATCGCCCTGGCCCGCCTCCGGATCACCGCAATTTTCAAGCGGCTGCTGGTCGTCAACGGGCTGGTCGTGTTCATTTGGGCGGTCATCCCGTTCACTTTCCCCGGCGAGGCGCTCTTCCGCCTGGGGCCGCTCAGCGCAGCGAAGGATGGGGTCGAACTGGCCGCCCAGATCACCCTGAAGTCCAACGCCATCGTGCTTGCCTTCATGGCTCTCGTGGCTACGATGCCGCTAGCGACCGCCGGACACGCCCTGCACCGCCTGCGGGTGCCGGACAAATTCGTGCACCTGTTGCTCATGACCTACCGCTACATCTTCGTGCTCGAACAGGAATACCAGCGCTTGGTTCGAGCCGCCCAGATCCGCGGCTTTCGGCCGGGCACCAATCTGCACACCTACCGCACCTATGCCTATCTGGTGGGCATGTTGTTCGTCCGGGCGGTGGACCGGGCGGAGCGGGTCCGCTGGGCGATGCTCTGCCGGGGATTCAAACGCAAATTCTACAGCCTGCAGGAATTCAGGGCCGGGGCGGGCAGCATTGCGTTCTTCTTTCTGATGTGCGCTGCCGTGTTGGGGATCGCTGCGCTGGAGTTATGGCCGGGATCATGGTGAAACGAGGAAGGCTGTCTTCGTTTAAAATGTTTAGTGCTTGAAATCTTACAACCAGATCCGCATAATCAGCGTATGACGATTTCCGATCCGATTATTGATTTGAAGCAAGTCAACTTTTCCTATCCCGGAGGCCCGGCGGTTTTGCGGGATCTCAATTTCCGCCTTCACCCGGGTGAGCGCATCGGGATCATAGCCCCCAACGGCAGCGGCAAGACCACGCTGTTTCATCTGATCATGGGCCTGGCCAAGCCCTTCGGAGGACAGGTGACCATATTCGGCCAGGCTCGCCGAGAAGAGCGTGATTTCGCGGAGGTGCGCCGCCGGATCGGTTTGCTTTTTCAAGATCCGGATGACCAGCTTTTCAGCCCGACCGTGCTGGAGGACGTGGCCTTCGGGCCGCTCAATCTCGGCAAAACCAAAGCCGAAGCCGCTGCCGTTGCCCGGCGTACGCTGAACTTCCTCGGGCTTAACGGTTTTGAGGACCGGATCACCTTTAAGCTCTCCGGCGGCGAAAAACGCCTGGTGTCCCTGGCGGCGGTGCTGGCCATGGAGCC
>CAZEKN010000201.1:3087-4818 GCA_964512755.1 uncultured Desulfatibacillum sp.
TTATTGCTTGTCCGGCACCCCCGCCTCCTCAAAGGTCATCACCTCGGTCATCACCCGGATGGCGGCCTCGATCACGCTCATGGCCAGCGCTGCGCCCGTTCCTTCGCCCAGGCGCATGCCGAGATCGAGGATCGGCAAGAGCTTCAGATGTGCGAGCATGTGGCGGTGGCCGGGTTCCTGCGAGCAATGTCCGGCCAGCATGTAATCAGCTGTTGCCGGCGAGAGGCGTTGGGCGACCAGGGCGCCTGCCGTCGAAATGAACCCGTCGACCACCACCGGTTTGCGGTGGTAGGCGCCGGCCAGAATGATTCCGGCGATGCCGCCGATTTCAAAGCCACCCACCTTCGCCAGCACGTCCAGACCGTCGTTCGGATCCGGCCGATTGAGTTCAATGCCTCTCCGGATGGCCTCGCGTTTGCGCAGAATACCCGCATCATCGATGCCCGTACCGGGGCCGGCCATGTCTGCAATGCTCTTGCCGGTAATGGCCGCTCCGATGGCTGCCGCCGGCGTCGTGTTGCCGATTCCCATGTCGCCGGTGCCCAACAGGTCGACGCCTCTGGAAATCAGGCTTGAAGCCAACTCAAAGCCCGTCAGAACGGCCTTGCGGGCTTGCTCCGGAGTCATGGCCGGGCCACGGGCAAAGTTGGCGGTGCCGGGGCCCAGCTTACGAACGAGCAGCCGGCTGCCGTTCTTGAGGCTGGCGGCATCGAGGTCCGGAATGATTCCCATGTCGGCCACCCAGACCTCGGCGCCTACATGGCGGGCCATCGCGTTGATTCCGGCGCCGCCGGTCAAGAACGTCTGGATCATGGCCCCCGTTACCGCCTGGGGAAATGCGCTGATGCCCTCGGCAACGATCCCATGATCGCCGGCCATCACCAGGACCGCCTTGCCGCGGATCTGCGGGCGGAGGGTCCCCTGGATCCCGCACAACTGTTCGCCGATCGCGTGCAGGCGGCCCAGCGCGCGCGGCGGCATCACCAGCTGCGCCGTGCGCACTCGGGCCTTCTCCACCACCAGGCGGTTTAGAGGGTGAATGCCATCGATGATCTGCTGCAGCGAAAGAGTCATAATGGGCCTCCTAAATAAAAGATCCCCAAGCGCAGGAATAACGCTTGAGGATTTGCCATCTCCTCTTCAACAAGCCTGATGGTAGGTCTTCTGGCTTCCGGATCGACCTACTCCCCGCGCCTTCCCGATCTCCTTGAAAAGATCAGTGGCGTATTTGCGGGTTTCGTCCCCGGACACAGCGGCGGGTCCGTTCCGGATTCGCACCGGATTCCCTATTGAGCCCTGTCAAACGGCGCCATCAGGCCGCAACACAATATGTGTGGCTGCACTTAAACGATCCGGTCCGCTTTGTCAATCATCGGATGGCCGATGCGCCCTCTGGACATATATATATTGACAGGATTGCGGGGCTCGTCTAAAAATAGTCAATCAGTTCGGCGAGGTGTTTGCGCTTAATAGGGAACCCCGTGTGAATCGGGGGCGGTCCCGCCGCTGTAACCCCTCCCCGGCGCCCATTGCCGGGGAACTCTGCCGGCCCCGGATGACCACTGTTTCGTATGAGCGGGATGGGAAGGTCGCCGGAAGAGAGGGGAAGCCAGAAGACCTGCCTAGCCGAATAACGGTACCGCCTGCGGACACGGGCGGGCTGGTCGAACTCCAAGGGGCCAAGCAAGCTGGGTGCAACCCTTCAGATGGCAATCATCTGAAGGGTTTTTA
>CAZEKN010000202.1:0-4774 GCA_964512755.1 uncultured Desulfatibacillum sp.
CCACCACTTCGGCCCCCGGCCCGAAACTGCGCGGCGCCTCGTGCACCACGGCCACGCGCCCGGTTTTCCGGGCGGATTCCACCAGGAGCGAGTCGTCCAGCGGCGAAATCGTCAGCAGATCGATGACGTCGGCCTCCACGCCGTGCTGGCGCTGCAGCTCTTCGGCCGCTTCCAAGGTCGGCCGCATCATGGCGCCGTAGGCGATCAGGGTGAGGTCCCGGCCCTCGCGCACGCGCCGGGAGCGTCCGATGGGAAGCGTTTCTTCCTCCTCGGGCACCTCTTCCCGGAAGGCGCGGTAAACGGCCTTGGGCTCGTAGAAGATGACAGGGTCCGGGTCGCGGATCGCGCTGACCAGAAGCGCCCGGGCGTTTCGGGGACTCGATGGGATCACCATCTTAAGGCCCGGGAGGTGGGCCCAAAAGGCTTCGCGGCTCTCGGAGTGATGTTCCAGCGCGCGCACACCGCCGCCGTAAGGCGCCCGCAGGACCATCGGCACATGGTATCGTCCCTGGGAACGCCAGCGCAGGCGCGAGGCGTGGGCTTCGATCTGGTGCATGGTGTAGTAGCTGAACCCGTCGAACTGCATCTCGCAGACCGGCTTCAGTCCGTAGACGGCCATGCCGATGGACATGCCAGCGATGGCGGATTCCGCCAGGGGCGTGTCCACGACCCGACGTTCCCCAAAAGCCTCGATCAGGCCGTCGGTCACGCGGAAGACGCCGCCGTCCACGCCCACGTCCTCGCCCAAGACGATGACGCTGTCGTCCCGGGCCATCTCCTGGCGTAGGGCCAGGTTCAGGGCCTGCACCATGGTCATCTTAGGCATGGTCCCCCTCCTTCTGGGTCGAATGCATGAACCGGATGAAGTCCGCGCGTTGCTCGGTGAGGTATTCGGGCATTTCGGCGTAGGCGTGTTCGAACATGAGCAACGGGTCTCCCAAGGACGTCATCTCCGCTTCGGCACGCTCCACCGCCGCTTGGATGTCGGCGGCGACCTGCTCTTCCTCGGCCTTGACGGCATCGGCGGTCAAGAGACCCCTGGCCGAGAGATATCCCTGGAAACGCTGGAGCGGGTCCTTGCGACGCCATTCTTCCACTTCAACGTCCGACCGATAGCGTTTGGGATCGTCGGCCGTGGTGTGGACGGCCATGCGGTAGGTGACGCACTCGATCAGGGTGGCCCCGCCCCCGGACCGTGCCCGCTCGGCCGCCTCCCGGGCGGCGACATAAACCGCCAGGATATCGTTGCCGTCCACCTGAATCCCCGGAATTCCATAAGCGAACGCCTTTTGGGCCAAGGTCTGGGAGCGGGTCTGTTTGGAACGCGGAATCGATATGGCCCACTGGTTGTTCTGGCAGACGAACACCACCGGCAGTTGGAACACGCCGGCGAAGTTGAGCCCCTCGTGGAAGTCTCCCTGAGAGGTCGCACCGTCCCCGAAAAAAGTCATAGCGACGTCGTCCGTGCCGCGGTACTTCATGCCCCAGGCGATGCCGACGGCGTGCAGAATTTGGGAGCCCACGGGCACGGAAATGGGCATGTCGTGGCGCTCGGCGGGAATGCGGCCGCCTTCGTTGAAGCCGTTGTTGTAGATGATGATGCTCTCCAGCGATCGGCCGCGCCAGAGATCGGCCGCCATTTCGCGGAATGCCGGAACGACCCAGTCGGAGGCCCGCAAGGGGGCGACGGCCCCCAGGTGTGCGGCTTCCTGGCCTGCGATCGGCGGAAACGTCCCGATTCGCCCCTGGCGCTGCAGGCTCAGCAAACGCTCATCGAAGCGGCGCGCCAGAAGCATCGTCCGATGCAGTCTCAGCAGCAGGGAATCGTCGAGGGCCGGTTCGAGACCAGTGTCCACCTTTCCGCGTTCATCGAGGATGGAAAGATAATCAAGTGAGTCGGGCAAGGCGATTCGCGTCTTCGGCATCGGAGCCATCCTTTGTTCAGGAGTCGCGTGCAGCCGGTCGTTAATTGCGTCTCGACTGGTTTGGGAAAATATGCGACGCGATCAAATCGCGTCAAGGGTATCCGTTGGTGAAGAAATCCAGGATCGGCGGCCTGAGCCAGGGTTTGCTTCGGAAGGAACATCGCCAGCGAAGGTGCGCACGGGCTTCAGGCGCATGCAACCGAATTTTCCGTAGGAAAATAAGATGAACCTGCACCGGCAAAGGAATGCTGTTGAAAAAACGAAGGACGATACATCCATGCACCCCCGGCAGGGTGTCATTCCACGATTTCAAGCACGGCGCGCTTCTTGTTCTTGGCGGAAGCCGCGCCAAGGATCGTTCGGATGGCCTTGGCCGTTCGGCCCTGCTTCCCGATCACTTTGCCCAAGTCCATCTTGGCCACGTTCAGCTCCAGCACGGTCGCCTGACTGCCTTCCAGCACGTTGACGCTTACCTGTTCCGGATAATCAACCAGGGATTTGGCTATGTATTCGACCAGCTCTTTCATGGCGCCCTCTCTTTCGCCTGCAGTTCGCGGTCATCGGAGGAGATATCATAAGCCCACAGCATGCTGCTGGAACCATGCTCAAGAGATAGCATTGCCTATGTTTAGCATAAGGCGAACCAAAATTGCAATAATGATATTAAAATAAAAAATATCATTCATATTTTCTTGTCATTTAAATCTAAAAGGCATAGTTTTAAAATATAAATTTACAAAATCTCAATGGGTGTAAGGTTTCGTAAAATAATCTCCTGAGAGAGTATCATAAGCGCCACATCAGCCTGGATAAAAACATGGATTTTTCGTTCCCAGAAAAATTGCTTGCTGAATTCAGTCAGTTCAAGGATTTCTTGAACAGCGGCTTCGAAAAGAGACTGAACTCCTGGTACCGCCGTCGAGACCTTCCGAGGGAATTTTTTGCGGAACTGGGCCGATCGGGCGGGTACGGCTTCGGGGTGTCGGAGGGGTGCCTCGTGAAGCGCTCGGCCTTTCGTGAAGCTCTCTTCGCGGAGGAGTTGGCCCGCCGTTCTCCGGGTGCAGCCATTGCGGCGCTCGCCCACGCCGATCTCGGCATGATGGGACTTTTTCTTTTTGGTTCGCGGCAGCTTCAGCGCCGCTATGCGGAAAAGGCTCTGGAGGGAGAAACGATCATGTGCCTCGGCAACACCGAAGGCCATGCCGGAAGCGATGTGGCGGCCATTGCCATGCAGGCCGACGCCACGTCTGACGCCTGGAGGCTCGCGGGAAGCAAATCCTTCGTAACCAACGGCGGCGTCGCCGACGTGGCCGTGATCACGGCCGTCACCGACCCGACCGCCGCGCGGGCTCACCGGCTTTCGATGTTTTTGGTCGATCTCAATCAGCCCGGGGTCCGACGAACCCGCCTGAACAAACAGGTCTGGCTGCCATCCGATCTGACCCGGATAGAGCTGAAGGACGTGGCGGTGCCCGCGGACCACCTGCTCGGTCGACGGGGCTACGGGCTGGCGCAGGTGCTGCAGATTTTCACTCACAGCCGGGTAGCGATCGCTGCCCTGACGCTCGGCACCGCCGCCGGCGCCTTCGACCTGGCCGTGAGGCGCGCCGTCAAGCGCACCGTTTTCGGCCAGCGGATTGCCGACCATCAAGCCAAATCGTTTGAAATCGCTGAACGGCATGCCGAAATCGAAGCAGCCCGACTGGCGCTCTGGAAGGCCTGCTGGACCGTGGACCACGGCGAAGACTTCCGCGAGCAGGCCTCAATCGCGAAACTGCTGGCGGTTGCAGCCGCCCGCAAGACCACGGCCTGGGCCGCGGATATCTTCGGCGCCGCATCCGTCATGTTCGAGCATCCCATCCACAAGTTCCCGATGGATGCCTGGGGATCTTCCTTGGGTGAAGGCACCCAGGACGTCCAAAAGCTCATCATTTTCCGCGAAGTCATTAAGCGCTATCGATAGGGCCTATCGAGTTGGTTTTTTTTCAATTTGTCATGGCTGCAGCAGGATCTTGCCGAAATGCCCCCCCGCTTCCATCCGCCGGTAGGCCTCGATCCCTTCGCTCAGGGGAAATACCCGATCGATCACCGGTTCGAGCTTGCCCTTCCAGAGCAGGTCCGTTACGGTGAGAAAATCCTGGTGGCTGCCCATGGTGCTGCCGATGAGGCTGATCTGCTTTCCGAAGATGAAGCGGATGTCGATCTCGACCTTGGGTCCGCTGGTGTTCCCCACGATCACGATGCGGCCGCCGCGCGCAACCGCCTGCATGCTGCCGGCCAATGTCGCCCGCCCGACGTTGTCCACCACCACGTCGACGCCGCGCCGGCCGGTCGCCTTTAGAACCTCCCGGACCCAATCCGTTTGGGAGCGGTCGATCGCCCGATCGGCGCCCAGCCGGACGGCCTTGGCGGACTTTTCCGCGCCGTCGGCCACGACCCACACCGTGGCCCCGGCAAGTTTGGCGACTTGAATCGCCATGCTGTTCACCCCGCCGCCGGCCCCCACCACCAGCACCGTCTCGGCCGGATGAAGCACGGCGCGGTGGATCAGCATGCGCCAGGCCGTCAGGCCGACCAGCAGCGGGGCCGCGGCGGCGACAAAGTCCAGCCCGGCCGGCATCTCCGCCAGATTGGCGGCCGGGACCGCCACGTACTCGGCGGCCCCCCCGCGGAGATGCTCCCCCAAAACGCAATAACCCGGACTGACCGACGCCGCGCCGCGCCGAGTGTACTCGTCTTCGAATCGGTTGATCCCGGGATCGACGACCACCCGCTGCCCCACTGCCCAGCCGGACACGCCCGGACCCACCGCGGCGATCTCGCCGGCCACATCCGCACCGCACCAGTGC
>CAZEKN010000203.1:0-4771 GCA_964512755.1 uncultured Desulfatibacillum sp.
CCATCGACGGGAGCGTGGGTTCGTCCAGAAGGCTAACCATCAAAAATGTCAGAAACTCGGGGAACAACACGGCCGCCAAGGCGATCAGCGCGGCGAGCGGCAGTTACATCACCGTGCAGTATTTGAACATCGACAACTGTTCCAACGGCTTTCGGTCCTCCTACGGCACGGGCTTCATCGTCGCCTATTGTAATCTGACGAACATTCGCGGCGACAGCGGCATCGGGTACATTCAGTGCGAAGGGACCTGGGATGCCAACCTGATCCATCACAACCACATCGGCCTGCTGGCCAACTCGTCGACCAAGTACGGGCCCGACGGGGTGCAAATCGGGCATGGAGTCTCCATTCACAGCAACACGTTTCGAGTGGACATGACCTCTCAAGCGACTTCCGGGCAGCATTGCGATTTTGTGCAGAGCGTTGGGGATTATGTCAAAGTCTACAACAACGAGTTTATCAATATCGGCGACTCGGGATTCGATTCGGATGCCAGCTACTTCAACTTCGATCCCGCGAACATCTATATCTACAACAATGTTTTCAGGATCGAAACAGCCATCGACCCCTATCCGGAGTTTATCCGGTTTTACAGCTGCTCGAGTTCGATTACCAACCTGAAGATTTTCAATAATCTCTTTGTGGACAACCCCAACTTTGAATCCATTCGTATTACCTGCTCCAGCGGGTGCACGGGGTCCGGCAATGAGATAAAGAATAACATCTGGTACAATTCAAGCCTTGCCTCCTGGAACCCGGCCTGGAGGATTATCGGCGACAACCTGGGCCGTTCCTTCGATATCGATTACAACATTTATTACGGCGGGGCGTACGTGAACTATCTCGGGTCTGCGCAATCTGCATCCAGCTGGATCGCATCGCACGAGCCGCACAGCAGCACGGCGCAGCCGTCTTTCATTTCGTACGGGGCCTATCGAAACGACAATGATTTTCAGCTGACGGACACGGACACCGCCGCCACGGATAAAGGCCTCGATCTGTCCAACTATTTTACGATAGACAAGGATGAGGATACGCGGCCGCTTGGACCGGCCTGGGACATCGGCCCCTTCGAGGGGAGAGGGATGAAGAGGCCTCAGAACCTCCGGTTGGCCAAATAAAGTGGGCGATCCAGGAACTCGCACGGGTTCCTGGATCGCATCCAAAGGCGCGGGGCCATTCATTGGTCCGCCGTTGCCCAGAATGGCTTCCTCGTCGAAGTGCGGCACCGCAGCCCGCGGTCGCTATATTCTATCGGTTTTCCTTAATATTGCTTCTTTTTTAAGCAGCAACCCGACGCTTCATATCCATCCCGATCGCTTCCGGTTTGAATTCGCATTTCTCGTTTTCGATTACCCCCCAGGTTGTGAGTCTTATAGCGGTTTTTCTGCCGATTAATTCCGCGACGCGATAGCGAGAGGTTAATGGAGAATCTGATCCACATCTTGGAGAGGATCCGAGCGAAGATATACACATTTTTGCTTTTTTACTGCTTTCATTCGATCGGGAAACGATCGATGATTTATCCCCCTCTCAGATTCGGCAATTCGAAAATGATCAAGATCGGCGATTTCGTGACGGTTCATCCCAACTGCTGGATCCAAACGGTCGGGGAGGATCGCCCGAAAAACAGCCCTAAGCTGATCGTCAAGAATCATGTGTCGATCGGAATGAGTTCCACGATTTCCGCCGCCCATCGGATCATCATCGAAGATTATGTCCTGATGGCGCGGAATGTTTTCATTTCCGACCACCTGCACGGCTATGAAGACGTCGCCAGGCCCATTTCGCTGCAGCCCATAACCAAAGTGCGCGGGGTGACGATCGGAGCCGGCAGCTGGCTGTGCCAGAATTCCGTAGTATTGCCGGGCGTCACGATCGGCCGGAATTGCGTGGTCGGCGCCAACTCGGTCGTCAATGCGGATGTTCCGGATTATACCGTTGTGGCCGGCACGCCGGCAAGAATTGTCAAACGGTATGATGCGTCAAGGCGGAAATGGATGAGAGACACCGGGCGTGAATAAAACACTTCATAACATAACCTATGTCTTATCGGCGACCCTTTTTGCAAAACTGGTCGGATTCGTCTCGTCGTTTATTTTACCCAAGCTCCTGTCGCCGGAAAATTACGGCGCCTGGGCCTTGCTGCTGATCATCCCGACCTACACCCCGATTGCGGTCTTGGGGACGGTGGAAACGCTGGTGCTTCAATATCCGTACTACAAGGGGCAGGCCGAGACCCACAAAGCCCGCGCGGTCGAAAACAGCGTGTTCGCCTCCATCATCCTCGGGGCCGGCTTCATTCTGCTTTGCAACGGGTTGACTTTCATCACCGATTTGAATCCGCTCAATGTTTCGATCCACCAGGTCAGGGTCATGCTGCTGGTCGGGTCGACCAGTCTTTTCTCGGCATTCTTCTACCATCGCTTCGCCGCGCACCAGAATTTCAGGAACTACAGCATGGTGGACACCTTTCGCGCGGTGGCCACGATCATCCTGTTGACGTCGTTCTGCTGGCTGTGGGGCCTGACCGGCGGGGTGGTCGCCCTGCTGATCGCGGAGCTGTCCATATGTCTCTTCTCCGGCATGATCAGCTTTCGATCCTGCGGCCCCGTAGAGGCGGATTTCGACACTCGGAAAATCTGGGAAGCCGTCCGCATCGGGTTCCCCATCACGATCGTGTGGTGGTCCTTGTCTTTCAGCAGCTCCCTGGACCGCCTGGTCTCGGGGTCCATGCTCGGCAAGGCGGCGACGGGTCATTATGCGCTGGCCTTGAACATCGTCTTCAGCATCATCCTTCTGCCTCAAGCCATTAACCGCGTATTCTACCCGAAGATCAACGAGGGGCTTGGCAAAAATGTGGCTCCCAAGGCGCTGGCCGAATTCGTCCTCATACCGATCAAGGTGATGTCGTTGATCATCCCGGTGCTGATCGCCGCCGTGATGCTGGTGCTGCCGGTGGCGTACGATTTGATTTTTCGGGATTATCTGCCCGGCATAGACTCTGCCAGAATACTTCTGATCGGGCTTTTCTTCAGCTCCATCATCGGAAACGGCGTGAATTACCTCGTCGCGAAAGGAAAGCAGACGGTTCTTTTCTACTATGTGGTGGTCGCCAGCGCGGTGAATGCCATCGGCGCGATCGCGCTCGTCAAAACCGGTTTAGGCATAGAAGGCATCGCTTTCAGCACGAGTTTCGCCGGAGCGGTTCTCTGCGCCCTGATCTGGCTCGCCGTGATGCGGGAAATGAACTATACGCCGACGGAGCAGATCGGCGGCCTCGTCAGTTTTTTTTCGCCGTTGTTCATCTTCGGCGGGCCTCTGGTTGCGATCATGGCGGCAGTGCGAACCGATCATGCGGCATTCGTTCCACCGCATCCGGTGCTTGCGATGACGTTGGCCGTCTCCTTGTTGATCTACTTTCTGGTCATTTTGACGTTGCCGCCTTACAAGGGGTGGGTCAGGGAAATCGTCGGTTTTTTAAACGGCGGCAATAAGGTGGCATCCTTTTGACGATCCCGAGAAAAGCAGGCTGCGCGGCGCGGCGTCGTTTGTCCGGGAAAGAAATCGACCTGCAATCGGAAACAGTGGCCGGCTTCAGCAACCACCATCTAAAACGAAAAAGGAGGGGCAGGTTATGATCAAAGAGCGAATGAGAACGGTTTGCGTCCTGGCAGCTCTGGCTGTTTTCAGCGTGTTGGCAGGCTGCGGCGGAGGCGGCGGAAGCAGCTCCGGAGGGAGCGGCGGAAGCAGCGCCCCGGACATCGAGGTCGTGCCGGCCAGCTATGATTTCGGCACGGTGACGACCGGCAACACGCCCGCACCGTTGGAGGTCAAAATCAACAACAACGGCTCGGCCGCGCTCAGCGTGTCAGGCATCGCCTTGACGGACCCGGTCAATTTCAGCCTGAACTTGAGCGGCGGCTCGAACCCCTGCAGCACGGCCTCGCCGACCATCGCGGCGGGTGGCACCTGCACCTTTGAGGTGACGTTCCAACCCCAATCCAACAGCTCCTTCAATTCGGGGGTGGCGGTCAACTCGAACGACAGCGGGACTCCGATATCCGTCGTCGCCTTGAGCGGCGTGTCGTCGGAGCTCACGGCGCTGGAAGTGGTAACAAACCAGATCGACAAGACGGACTGCCCGGTTGACATCACGGCCTATGTTTCGGTCCTGGATCAGGGAGGCTATCCCGTCGTCGGGTTAACCGACTCCGACTTTGATGTGAATGAATTCGGCGACGATACGGTTACATTCAGTGTGGCTACCGGATCAGTGAATTTGCCGCCGATCGCCATAACGGCGCTCATGGACTACAGCACCAGCATAACCGATTCTGCAGACACGGTCAGCGACATGGAATCGGGGCTGGTGGCCTTCATGAACAATCTGCGGGGCACAGACGACGCCGCGGTCATCAAGTTCGCCACCGAGCTGGAGGTCGTCCAGGCATTTACCAACGATAAAAATGCGCTGGCCGCGGCCATTACCGCCCCGTTCGACCGCGGCGAATTCACCCTCCTGTGGGATTCGATCTACAAGGCGATCGAGGATACCACCAGCCAGCGGCCGACGAACCGGCGCAAGGCGATCATCGTCATCACCGACGGCATCGACGACGACGGCTCCGGAGGCCAGCTTTCTACCCGCAGCTACGACGATGTGGTCGCGTTGGCGCAGGCTAACGACATTCCGATATTCCCGATCGGAATCGGTTCGTATGCCATCAACATCGGCCTTCTCGGCCGCCTGGCCGACGACACCCACGGC
>CAZEKN010000204.1:0-4748 GCA_964512755.1 uncultured Desulfatibacillum sp.
GAGTTTGCCCGCGGCGAATTTCCCAAGGTGGCGCTGGAGTGTGACGTCCAGGAACACGTGCCGTTCGACGTTATCCGGAAAGCGCGTCAGCTCGGCCTGATCGGGCTATTCGTCCCCGAAGCCTACGGCGGGCCGGGCCTCGGGTTTCTCGAGCAGGCCCTGGTGCTGGAGGAATTCTGGAAAGTCGACCCCGGCATCGGCCAGCAGCTCTGCTCGCTGACCTTCGGCGCGGAGGAGCTGCTGCTGTTCGGGACCGAGGCGCAGAAGAAGAAATGGCTGCCGCCGCTGTTCGAGGGCGACGGCATCATGGGTTTCGCCATCACCGAACCGGATGCCGGCAGCGACACGTCCGCGGCGACCACCACCGCGGTCGAAGACGGGGACCACTATGTCGTCAACGGGTCCAAGACCATGATCGGAAACGGCACGGTGGGAACCTTTCTGCTGGTTTACTGCCTCACCCACCCCGAGGTGCAGAAAAAGACCGGCCGCCACAGCATCCTGATCGTCGAGACCGATCGGCCGGGCTACAAAGCCGACCCCATGCACGGCAAGATGGGTCTGCGCGCCTCCGACACCTCTGCCGTCTACTTCAACAACGTGCGGGTGCCTCGCGAAAACCTGCTCGGGGCGGAGGGCAACGGGTTCATCCAGCTCATGAAGTTCTTCGACCACTCGCGGTCCTACGTGGCCGCTCACGGCGTGGGCATCTCCCAGGGTGCGCTCGATCTGGCGGTCAAACACGTGAAGGGCCGCAGACAGTTCGGCCAGCCCCTGGCCGCCTTCCAGGCGACCCAGTTCAAGATCGCCGAGATGGCCACTAAAATCGAAATGGCGCGCAACTCGGTCTACAAGTCCGCCTGGCTGCTCGACCGGGGCAAGCCCGACACCAAGCTGACCGCCATGGCGAAGCTCTTCGCCTGCCATGTAGCCGTGGAGGTCGTGGACGAGGCCCTTCAGCTGCACGGCGGCTACGGCTATTTCAACGACTACGACATCGAGCGCTTTTACCGTGCGGCCAAGGTGCTGGAAATCTACGAGGGGACCAAGGAGGTCGAGAAAATCGTCATCGCCCGGGAAATCCTCGGCAAGTTCTGACCGATTCAGCCGGCGTCGCCCTTCCGGTTGCCTTTCTCGTCGTACTCGTACCAGCCCTTGCCGGTCTTGCGTCCCAGCTGGCCGGCCCGCACCTTGCGGCGCAGCAGCAGCGGCGGATAAAAGCGCGGGTCGCCGGTCTCCTGGTAGATGGCCATGAGCGCGCCGTAGGTCACGTCCAGGCCCACCATGTCGCCGGTTTCGAAGATGCCCATTTTGCGACCGGAGGCCAGCCGCAGGCCCTTGTCGATATCCTCGACCGTAGCAACTCCTTCCTCGACCAGTCGCATGGCCTCGATCGTCGAAGGAAAGTTGATGCGGTTGATCACGAAGCCGGCGACGTCCCGGCGGACCATGATGGGTTCTTTTCCGATCCGGGTCACAAAGGCCTTCCCGGCTGCCGCGGTCTGCTCGCTGGTGCCGATGCCTTTGATGACCTCCACGGCCTGCATCATGGGGACCGGGCTGAAAAAATGAAGGCCGAGGACTTTATCCGGCCGCTGGGTAACGGCGGCGAGTTCCGTGATCGGAATCGCGGAGGTATTGCTGGCGATCAGGGTTTCGGGACTGCAAACCTCGTCCAGCTGCTTGAAAATCGACTGCTTGATGGCGAGGTCTTCGAATGCCGCTTCGATGGCCAGGCCCACGTCCGCTTTCTCGGGCAGGCGATCGGCGGTGGTGATCCGCTGGAGGATGGTTTCCCGGTTCTCTTTAAGCTGGCCTTTTTCAACGAACTTGCCGACAGACCAATCGATGTTTTTTAGTGCCCGCGCCAGCGCCTGCTCGGAGACATCATGCAGGAGGACCTGCACGCCCGCCTGGGCACACACCTGGGCGATTCCGCCGCCCATCAAACCGGATCCGACTACCAGCACACGTTTAATCTCCATTTTTTCCCCTCTTCGCTAGTGGGCAGAACTCTTTGAAAAATTTCTACATCGAAAAACCACAAGACAGGGGATAAGTCAACGCACCGCGCCAGTATATAGAACCTAAGCGGAAATAATCGCATGGCAGATAGCCGGCCGCGATCGGCCGTTTCCGGGAATGCAGGAATCTCTTCGAAGGCGGCTTCGAATAATCGAAGGCTTGCTTCAGGCGGTTGATGGGGCGTTAGGCCGGCGCATCGTATCCGGACCGGATCGCATTCAGAAAACTCGAGAGCTGCTTCGGCTGGTCGTTGAAGCTGTTTTTGACCGTTCGTTCGATGTCGGCCAGCGTGCAGAACAGCTGTTCCGCCTTCCCCTTCATTTTCTCGGCGACGGACAGGGCGAACCCGAGCACGACCAGATTGATGGATTTCACGTTGCCGGTCTCTTGGGCCAGGCGATCGGCCTCGATCGCGAAGACGGCCCCCCCGACATCGTAGGTTTCCTGAGACCCCGCATTGGCGACCACCCAGCCTCCGGGTTTAAGAAATGCGCCGTGTTGGGCCAGGTTTTCGGATTTCAATACCAGCAGCCCGTCGGCCTGCCCGGCCCGGACCAGCGGGCTGTGAAAGTCCCCGACCTTGAGATGAGATACCACCGTCCCGCCGCGCTGGGCCATGCCGTGGGTTTCACAGGTGAACACCGGCAGGCCCTTGGCAATAGCGGCCTCGGCCAGCAAACGGGTCACGAAAAGAACTCCCTGGCCGCCCACCCCGCTGATCAATAGCTGCTGCCGCTTGGATGATGCCATGCCGGTCCTCATCGGTTCTGCTTGATTTGAATCGCCCCTTTTGGGCACACATCCAGGCACACGCCACAGCCGGCGCACAACGCGGGATCGATCGTGGTGTGCCGATGGTCCTTGTTCTCGGTGTGATGGACGAGCGCCGGGCACTCGAAGTGCTTGACGCAGTACCCGCACCCGTCGCAGCGGTCGGAGATCTCCACGGCGACGAACGCACTGCGCTCGCCCTTGCGTGCCCGATCGAGGATGCAGGGGTGCCGGGAGATGATCACGGCCGGGCCGTTCTTCCGGCCGCAGACCACGGCCTCCCTCATGAGTGCGATGAAGTCCTGCAGCCGATAGGGGTCCCCCGTTCGGCAGTACGTGACCCCGCAGCCGCGCACGAGCGACTCCAGATCGACCGCCTCCAGAGGCTCGCCGCTGGCGCCGAAACCGCTGGCCGGAGTGGGCTGGTTGCCCGTCATGCCCGTGGTGCGGTTGTCCAGGATGACCAGCGTGAACTTCACGCGCTGCACCACCGCGTCGATCAGAGCGGGGACGCCGGCGTGGAAAAAGGTCGAATCGCCGATGGTGGCCACGATGTCCGGCGGCTTCTTGGCACGGCGAAAGGCGTGGTAAAACCCCGCCGCCTGGGTGATGGCCGCGCCCATGCACAAGACCGTATCCACCGCCCCCAGGTTCATTCCCAGGGTGTAGCAGCCGATGTCGCTCGTATAGATACCGCGCGGCGCGGCTTTCTTGATGGCGAAAAAACTGGCGCGGTGGGGACAGCCGGCACAAAGCGTCGGACGCCGGCCGGGGGCGCCGGCCACGGCGACCGCCCGGGTGCGGATGCCGGCGAAGTCCCCGAGGAGTGCCTGGATGCGCTCCGGCGTCAGTTCGCCCACGCGCGGAACCGTGCCGGATTGCTTGCCCTTAACCCGCCGGCGGTCGGCCAGCTGCATCTCGATGACCCCGGTCGTCTCTTCCAGGACGAGAATATCGCGGTAGGCCCCGAGCAGATGTTCGATGAAGGCTATATGCAGCGGGAAGGGCTGCCGCACCTGGTATAACGCGACCTTTTTCCAGATCCCGAGCTCCTGCAGGATCTCGCGGGCGTGGGCGGCGGAAACCCCCGCTGCAACCACGGCCTTCCGCGCGGACGCTTCCGGGTTCAAACGCACCGGAGCGGTCGGAGCATAGGCGGCGATGGCGGCCAGTTTTTCTTCGAGTTCCAGATGCAGCTGGTGGCGGAACTTGGGCGTCGCCGCCCAGCGCGCCGGGTCCCGGTCGAATTTGGCCTCAATGCCCGCCGCCGCCGCCACCGGAAGGACTTCTATGTCCTGGCGGGAATGGCAGACCCGTGTGGTCGGACGCAGCATCACCGGCGTCCGGAACGCTTCGGAGAGCGCGTAGGCGGCCCCGATCATCTCCTTGGCCTGCCGCGGCGAATCCGGATCGAGCACGGGGACCTTGGCCATCATGGCCATCATCCGGCTGTCCTGCTCGGTCTGGGAGGAATGCGGCCCGGGGTCGTCGGCGCTGATCACGATGAAGCCGCCCTTGACGCCCATGTAGGCGGCGCTCATAAACGGATCGGAGGCGACGTTCAGGCCCACCTGCTTCATGCTGACCGCCGTGCGCAGGCCCGTCATGCAGCCGGCATACGCGATCTCCAAAGCGATTTTCTCGTTGACCGCCCACTGCACATGCATGGCCAGTTTTTCAGCGAGCTTGAATTGCGCGACCGCCGACAGGATCTCGGAGGCCGGCGTTCCGGGGTATGAGGTCGCCATCCGGCAGCCGTTTTCAACCAGCCCGCGGGCCATGGCTTCATTTCCCAGCAGTAAACGGCGTTTGATCATAGTTCGAACGCCATGACATCGATGATCAGCGGCAGGCGCTTGAGTTCCTCCATGACGTGGTCCGGAATGGGGTTGTCGGCCCGGAAGTAAATCATGGTCTTGTCGCCGTCCTCCTGCTGGCCGACCCGCATCTGG
>CAZEKN010000205.1:0-4743 GCA_964512755.1 uncultured Desulfatibacillum sp.
GCTCTTTCTCACGCTGCACAACAGCTACGACAACGGCCCCGTCACGCCGGAGGAACTGCGTGGGTTCGGCATTAACCCGGACGAAGCGCCTGCCGCAGCGAATCGGGCTACGATGCTGGGTCGGGCCATTCCCCTCGTCGAAAGGCCGCTCTTTACCGTCTCGAAGCAGTTCGCGCGGGATTTGACCGAGGACCTTTTTCAGTCGCACGTCATGGCCGACCACCTGCAGGACGAGCTATCGCCGCCGCGTTTGGTCGGCGTGGACAACGGCCCGTTCACGTCCCTATCGGTTCCGGAGGAAGTCGTGTCGGCGGACGCGCGGCGGCTCGATTACGCAGGCTTGCGCGCGTGGAAATCCAAGCAGAAAGCAGCCAGTTTAACGGCCCTTGAGCGATTAGCCCCCGACGAAGAGAGACGACCGGTCTGGGGCGATATCCCCCGCTTTGTCGAGACGGCGAGGGATCCGGCTGATCTGCCCTGGTTCGTGCTGGCCGGCCGGGACGATTCACGGCAGAAAGGTTACGACATTGCGGCCGAGGCGGTTCGCGCCTTTCTGCAGAAGCCCGGCAACGATGTCCGGGCACAGTTCCTCTTTTTCCCCATCCCGGGGGACGAGGGGCGCGAGGGGCTGGCCTTCCTGCATGCCCTTGCCGCCGACTATCCGGCCAACGTTGTGGTGCTGCCGTTCATCTTCCAGGAAGGGTATCTGGCCGCGCTCCAGGGCGCCGCGTTCGGCGTCATGCCGTCCTTTTATGAACCGTTCGGCATGGCCAATGAATTCTACCTGAACGGCGCGGTCGGCATCGGCCGCGCGACCGGAGGATTGCTTCAGCAGATCGTTCCGCTGCGGTCGATCCCGTCGTTCACCCCCAGTGTCGAGCGCCGCGCCGATCGCTGGCATTCCATGTCCGCCGCGGCAACCGGGATGCTGTATCGCGAGCCGGACGACACGGCAGGCATCGTCGGTGACTGGCGCGCCTTCAATGCCGCCGGCTATCTCTCCCGGCCGGACCGGAACCGGCTCGCCGAGCGCCGGAATTATGGTCTCTTCATGGCGATGGCCCGTTCATTGGAGCAGGCGCTGGCCGACGCCGTCGAGATCTATCGCCGGCCCGTCGATGCCGGCGGTGCCCAATCCTATTTTGCGATGCTGGTCGAGGGCATTGCCCATATTCGCCGGAACTTCGCCTGGGGGCGTACCGCTGCGGAGTACAACCGCTATCTCAGCCGCTGCTGAATTGCAGCTAAAGGTTTCCGCCCAAACGACCGAAATACGTGCCAGGATAACGGGTTGGAAACCCGTGTGGGTTCCGACATTCTGATTTGGGAAATGGACCGGTATGGAAGAGAATCAAATTTGCGAGAAATGCAAGTACTGGGTGGAAACCGGCGGCACCGACAGCGGCCTGGTCGGGGAATGCCATCGCAACGCGCCGCAGCCTGAGTTGATCGATGCGGCTTCTACGGTAACGATCCGTTATGCGGTTTGGCCGGTTACGGCCGATCGGAGCTGGTGCGGTAAATTCGAAGAGCGCCCCATGGCGACCCAAGAGGTGCTTGCACGGGTGGCGATGATCCAGAAGATGGAGGCGGACCGCAAAAGCAAGCTGAAACCGGCTTAAGCGGATGCCGGCCCATCGGAAGCAGCCGCGGCCAGATGCAGGATAGCCTCCAGCTGCGTTGGCAGGGGGTGCCCGGCCAGCCCGTCCATATCCGCAACCTCGTTTTGGAGCCGATCGAAGGCGCGTTTCATGATGCGCTCGGGACTCGCCGTCATCCGGACGATCACTTGGAGCGCAACAAAGCTCAGCATCAGCGCAATGGCGATGACCCAGAACGCATGCAGGAAATAATCTCCGCTGAGGTAAGCTGCGCTGAAAAAGGTCTGCATCGTGACCCACCCGATGTAGCCCAGTATGCCGAGGACCGGGGCGTTGATGAGGGTCTGCAGCCACACCCCCCCCAGGCGCCGGGTCACGCCATTCACTTCCTGATCGATGGCCCGGTCCCAAAGGCTCGCCAGCTGCTCTTCGAACCGAGCCGCCGATGCGGCCGCCGTGTCGAGGTTGCGCACGGTAGCATCGAAACGCCCCCGGACCAGCTGATCGGCCACCTCCGGCCAGCCCCCGACCATTGCGAGGCGGAATTGCCGCAGTGCGGCGGCGACCGCTCCGGCAGACCCCGACCGATCTGACCGCCGGCTCGAAACCGCTGCGTCGGACGAACGGCCGAGGCGCAGCATCGCGGCGATGCTGCTTCCGATGGCCACCAGGCGCGTCCACACGGCCAGCATCCAACCCACCGGACCGATCCAGCGCATGCACAACCGCTGGTAAACCGTGGCGCCCAGACTGCCGGTGCCCATGGACCCGTGATCCCGCAGCGCAGCGGCGGCCGCCGTCATGGCCTCCGTCTGGAGCCGACCGAGGGTCTGGCGTGCCGCACGGAGGGTTTCACGATCCGCCGCAAGCTCCCGGCCGGTCTCTTCCAGGACGACGGCGTGCAGCTGCCGGGCGTTCCCAACGCGGCGATCGATCACCAGGCGGCCGCGGCCCACCGGTCCGAGCACCCGGTCGCGCAATTCCTCAAACTGATCGAAGTCATGGCGCGGCGGCGCCGACGGATCCCAGGCCGGCTCGTGGATATGACGCCGGGCGCTGAGGCAAAGCACCCGATCCACCGCTCCTTTCCAGGCCGACCGGATGTAATCCCGGAAATCGGGCAGGATCCGGGTTTTGAGCTCATCCGCATCCAGCCGGTCGCACTTGTTCAGCACCGCTACGAGCGATTCGCCGTCGAAATGCTGGACGAATGGCGCCAGAAAATCGGCGTGATCCCGGCGCTTGGGGTTTTCGGCGTCGAATACGCAGACGAGCACGTCCGACTGTGCGATGACGCGTTCGAGCGCCACGCGATGCTGCGGGAAGGCCGTGCTGTCCGTATCCGGGGTGTCGATCAGGCACAGGCCCGCCGGCCAACCTTGAGCGGGAGCCGCTTTGATCTCGACGGAATCCCCGCCGAGGTCGCGCGTCAGCTCAACGGCATCCTCGCCCCCGGCGCCCAGCACGATCAGCCGGCCCGTGGTGGGCCGCCGGCGGCCGGCAGGCGACACGTCGTCCCCTCCGGCCAGCGCATTGACCAGTGTCGATTTTCCGGATCCGGACGGTCCGATGACGGTCACCACCAGGCTGCGCTCCAGCCGCATGGAGATTCTACGGATTATCCCCAGCGCTTCGTCACACTGCCGAACCAGGCCCGCGGCGGGGCGCCAGAGGGGCACCGCCGCCAGCCGGTCTTTCAGCAGCTCGATCTCGGCGCTGAGGCCCTCGATGCGTCCGACGGCCTTGAGCGCTGCCGTCTGATGCTCCAGCGGCTTCATCTCGTAACTCCTTCCGCAGCGGATGCGATCGCCGCTTCCACGGCGGCGATGCCCCGCTCGGTTTCGGACACGGTCCGTGCCACGGTCTGAAGCAGGTCGCCCGAAATCTCCTGCTCGAAAATCATCTGAACTTTTTTCAGCTTGCAGTCGAACCAGGTCTGCGCGATGGGTTCGAGCATGGCCTCGAGCTGCCTGCGGTCGGCTTTCTTCATGCCGCGGGTGACGGGGATGGCCACCAGGGCGTAAAAGTCCTTCAAACCGAAAAGACCGGCCAATTTGACCTTGACGGCCGTGCCGCCGACGGGATCCCCGGTGGACAGCACGTAGGTCACGGCCGCAGCAGCCGGCAGGACGTTCAGGAAGGCCCAAAAGGTCTGCCCGACCTTGTCCCACAGACCCATCCGGCTGCGGAAATGATCGGCCAGTTCCCGCAGTTCGCGTTCCATATCGTCGCCGATGTCAGCGATCTCCGCTTGGCGCGCGAGCACAGCCTGCAGCACGGCCTGAAACTCTTTTTGGCGCAGCCGCTCCTGGGCCGGTTCCACCGCCGAATGAGCCTTCACCGTGTCGGGTGCATTTCCGGCGGCCGGCTTCCGTTCCCGATCGGCCGCTGTCCCGGATACCAGCGGGCTTAGCAGCTGTTGGTGCAGGGTGGTGGCCGCGCTGACGAGGTTTTCTTCCAATTTGCGGGCAAACGATTCGGACGGTTGCTCGGGCGGGGGCATTCCCGAGAGTTTCTCCCGGGCCCATCCGGCCGCGCCGATCAGGGCTTTGAGCGGAAACTCGACCCAACTGCCGGTCCGCCGCATGAGCTTGACCGCCGGCGGGTCGCTGGCCGCCCAGATTTTGGCGAACCGCCGCATCACCCGGTCCATGGGGAAGTAGCGCAGCGCCTCCCGGAGGCAGCCGTTCTGCAGCGCCTGCAGGCCGTCCGCATACCGGCGCAGTTCCGCCAGCGAGTCTCGCGCACGTGCCAGCCCGTCGCGGGCGTCGCGCAGGACGTCCCTCAAGACGGCGGCGTGCAGCTCGCTGCGCAGCTGCTGGACGTCGATCCCGTCCAGGGTATCTGCTACGGATCGTCCCTGCGGGTCCACCGGCCGCAACGCGATGAAGCGTTCACCGGCGGCGACACGGTTGTCCTCATCGGCGCGAAAGATCCCCAACACGTAGTGCTCGGCGTCCGCGCCATAGATGTTGCGCGCAACGGTCATGGCGTGCTCGGTCACCTCCCCGGCCGTGAAGCTCGGGTAGCAGCGGTACACCAGGAAACACTTGCGCCGGCCGATGCCGGTGAGCATGCGCGCGATGAAATCGGTATTGTCGCGGTTGTTGTAACTGGAATTGGTGAAGACGTAGATCAGCAG
>CAZEKN010000206.1:0-4711 GCA_964512755.1 uncultured Desulfatibacillum sp.
GGCGGCCTACCTGCCCTTCAACATGGCGTTTCCGGCGCGCTACGTGATCGACCCCCGCATCGTTGGCACCGAGGATGGCAATCGGGCCAAGGCAGCGTGCAAGTACGACGCGGTCGATCTCGAGATGCAGCCCAAGACCCTCAACCTCAACGTGGGCGCCATCGTCTGGGCCACCGGCTGGGCGCCTTACGACGCCAAGAAGATGGACAACCTCGGTTTCGGCAAGCACCAGAACATCATCACCAACATGATGATGGAGCGCCTGGCCGCACCGAACGGCCCCACGCTGGGCAAGATCACGCGTCCCTCGGACGGCAAGGCGCCGGCAAGCGTCGCCTTCGTGCAGTGCGCCGGGTCCCGGGATGAGAATTATCTCCCCTACTGTTCCTACATCTGCTGCATGGCTTCTCTGAAGCAGGTCACCTATATACGCGCCCAGTATCCCGAGGCCAAGATCTACATTTTCTATATCGACCTGCGGGCGCCGGGCTATCGTTATGAGCGCTTCTACGAGAACATCAAGAAAGACCCCAACGTCTTTTTCATCAAGGGCAAAGTCGCGGAAGTCAGTGAGGACAAAGCCACCGGCAATATCACCGTGGTCGCGGAAAACGCCGTCACCGGCGAGAAGATCAAACAGGCGGTGGAGATGGTGGTGCTCGCGACCGGCATGCAGCCTACGGCGGCGGTGAACAAGCTGCCGGGATCGGTCAAGACCACACCGGACGGCTTCATTTTGAACGACTACGTCGCCGGCGGGATGTTCGCGGCCGGCTGCGCCAACAAACCGGCGGACGTCGTTTCGTCCAACCAGAACGCCACCGGCATGGCTCTCAAAGCGATTCAAACCCTGGTGAGACGGTAGGAGGCCGACCATGAACAAAAAATATGGGGTGTATATCTGCCAAGGTTGCGGGATCGGAGAATCCCTCAATATCGAAAAGCTGAGCGAGGTGGCCTCCGACGAGGGCTACACGGTCAAAACCTGCCCCGCGCTGTGCGGCAAGGAAGGGGTGGAGCTTCTGAAACAGGATGTCGCCGCCGGTGTCAACACCCTCGTCCTTGGGGCGTGTTCGCCCCGGGTGCTGTATGACACCTTCCGGTTCGACGGCTGCATCGTGGAGCGGGTCAACCTGCGCGAACACGTGGTGTGGTCCCACCCGCGGGCGATCTGGCCGGCGCCCACCGAGGAGCAGAAAGACGACGAGACCTTCATCGACCACGTCCAGATGATGGCCACCGACTACCTGAAGATGGCGTTTGCCAAGGTGGAGAAGATCAATCTGCCCGAGCCCTACAAACTGGATACCTTCACCAAGAAGATCCTCGTCATCGGCGGCGGCATTACCGGCATCTCGGCCGCCATCGACGCGGCCAAGGCCGGCTATGACGTCACCATCGTCGAAAAGGAGGCCGCTCTGGGCGGCAACGCCACCAAGTGGCGCAAGCAGCTTCCGACGGACTATCCGTACGAGAAACCCATGACGCCGGTGATCCAGTCCAAGATCAAAGAGCTCGGCAACTTCCCCGGCATCACAATCAAGACCGGCACCGTCGTCGCCCGCATCGCCGGCCAGCCCGGGGATTTCACCGTGACCTTCAAGAAGCCCGGGGACAAAATCGAGTTCGATGTGCCCTTCCCATTGCCGCCGGAAATGCGGGTGGACGCCAGTGGCAAGGAGCTAGAGGCCGAGAAACTCAACGCGCTTTACAAGGAATACAACCAGGGCAGGGTGGACATCCTGACCTTCGACCCGAACGGCGAGAAGTTCGGCGCCGTGGTGCTCGCGGCCGGCTGGAGGCCTTATCAGGTCGCCGAGGGCGAATACGCCCATCTGGGATTCGGCGCTACACCGGATGTCGTCACCAACGCCCAGTTCGAGGAACTGGCCGCCAAGGGCAAGATCACGCGGCCGAGCGACGGCCAGCCGGCCAAATCCGTTGTCTTCGTCCAGAGCCCGGGACAGGGCCAGGACCAGGACTTCCCCTATGCCGCTTCCGTAACGAGTCTGGTGGCCCTCAAGCAGGCAACTTACGTGCGCGAGGACTACGCCGATGGCAAAGCCTTCATTATCTACCAGCACATGCGCACGCCGGGCATGACCGAAAACTTCTACAAGGCCGTCCAGCAGGACGCGGGCATCTTCCTCACCAAGGGGGAGGTGACCAAGGTGTCCAAGAACGGGGCCGGCCTGATCGTCGAGGCCGATGACACCCTGCTCGGCAAAGCCATCCAGATCAAAGCGGATATGGTGGTTCTGGCGACCGGCATGGTGCCGGCCACCAAGGACGATCCGGTCATCAACCTGGCCTACCGCCAGGGCCCGGCCTTCCGAGACAACGCCATCTTCAACGACTACGCCGACTCCAACTACATCTGCTTCCCTTACGAGACCCAGCGCACCGGCATCTACGCGGCCGGCGGCGTGCGGCGCAGCATGACCACGGAGGAGGCGATGGAGGACGCGGCCGGCGCGGCCCTCAAGGCCATTCAGTGCCTGGAGTCGGTCAACCGCGGCGTGTCCGTGCACCCGCGCTCCGGCGACCTGACCTTCCCGGACTTCTTCTTCCAGCGCTGTACCCAGTGCAAACGCTGCACCCAGGAGTGCCCCTTCGGGGCGCTGGACGACGACGAGCGCGGCACCCCCAAACCCAACCCCACGCGCTGCCGCCGCTGCGGCACCTGCATGGGGGCCTGCCCCGAGCGCATCATCAACTTCGCCAACTACAGCATCGACAGCGTCAGCTCGATGGTCAAGGCGATCAAGGTGCCCTCGACCGACGATTTCGACGAGCCGCCCCTGCGGGTATTGGGCATCATCTGCGAGAATGACGCCTACCCGGCGCTCGACATCGCCGCGCTGAACCGCCTGTCCTGGAACGCGGACGTGCGTTTCATCCCGGTGCGCTGTCTGGGGTCGGTCAACGTGATCTGGATCAAGGACGCGCTCTCCAAGGGCATGGACGGGGTCTTCCTTATGGGCTGCAAGCACGGGGACGACTACCAGTGCCACTTTGTGAAGGGCAGCGAGCTGGCCGAGATCCGCGTTAAGAAGATCGGCGAGGCGCTCTCCAGTCTGGCCCTCGAAGTCGAGCGAGTGGCCCAATTCCAGGTGGCCATCGACGAGTACGACAAGGTCCCGCAGATACTGAAGGAGTTCGTCGGGACCATCGAAGGCCTCGGTCCGAACCCGTTCAAGGGGTTCTAATACGGCGAGGATGAATCTGGAATGGACGGGAAACCGCCCCTTCCGTTGCCATACAGGAGGTTTTACATATGACGGAACGACTTGTTATTGAACCGGACCTCAATTTCATCAAGGAGGTGGGGATCCTCGGCGGCGAGGACCTCAAGAAATGCTACCAGTGCGCCACCTGCTCGGTGGTCTGTCCGATTTCTCCGGACAATAAGCCCTTTCCGCGCAAGGAGATGATCGCCGCTTCCTGGGGGCTGAAGGACAAGCTGGTGAAAAGCGCCGACCCCTGGCTGTGCCATAACTGCGGCGACTGCAACACGCGCTGTCCGCGTCAGGCCAAGCCGGGCGACGTGCTGGCCGCGATCCGCGCCCAGGCCATCACCGAGTACTCGGGGCCGAAGGTGCTGGCGAACGCGTTGAACAATCCCAAGATGCTCCCGATCCTGTTACTGGTGCCGGCGGTCTACATCCTGATCATGGGCACCCTCATGGGCAAGATATTCAACTTCCAGTTCCTGAACTTCAGCCCCGAGGGTACGATCGTCCACGCCAAGATGGTCTCGACTTGGCTGGTGGACGTCGTCATGCTCACGGCCGCGGGCTTCGCCGCGCTGACGTTCTTCAACGGCGTAAAGCGCTTCCTGGGCGACATCCATCAGAACGCACTGGCTGAAGGCAAGACCACCCAGCAGACCATCGACGCCGGCGGATTCATCCAGGCTCTGATTCGGATGATTCCCACGATCCTGAGGCATGCCAAGTTTAACGAGTGCACCGAGAACAAGGCGCGGGGGACCTCCCACATGCTGGTGTTGTTTTCCTTCATCGGGCTGTTCATCGTGACCAACATTTTCTTTGTGGCGATCTATGTCTTCCAGAACCACGGCCCGTATTCCCAGCTGAACCCGGTCAAGTGGCTGGCCAACTTAAGCGGGGTGGCGCTCATCATCGGCAGCATCCTGCTGATCAAACAGCGCATGGACAAGCCCGATCAGAAATCGGCCTATAAGGATTGGCTGCTGCTGGGGCTGGTCCTGGGATTGGGGGTGACCGGAATGGGGGCGCAGTTGACCCGGCTGGCCGGATGGGCGGGACCGTCCTACACCATTTATTTCATCCACCTGATGCTCATCTGGTTCACCTTCGCCTACCTGCCGTTCTCGAAGCTGGCCCATTTAGTCTATCGCACGGTGGCGATGACGTATGCGGAGTATGCGGGGCGTAAATAAGGAATAAAAAAAGCGGCATCCGCAAAAATCGGATGCCGCTTTTTTTTACGTTCAAGCGACCGGGCAGATTGGCCGCCATTTTTGATCCAATCCTGCCATTAATTTCAGAAAAAAAACGGGGTGTCCGCAGAAGCGGGCACCCCGTTTGGTTTCAGGGATCCAGAAAATTCTACTTTTTGGTGTCGCCGGTGGCGGCGCCGTGCAGCTTGATCTCGACCTTCTCGGTCAGACCCTTGTAGTAATCGCCCAGGATGGCGAGAACCTCGTCGCGGCCGAAATGATCGG
>CAZEKN010000207.1:0-4670 GCA_964512755.1 uncultured Desulfatibacillum sp.
GAAAAACGCCTTCAAGTCTTCCGTGTGGATACCGATCGCTGCGGCTGCATTTTTGACCGCCTTTTTGAGAATGTCTTGCATGGATGCCTCCTTTTACGCGTTCGCGTCTACAACCTTTTCTTCAGAAAAAGATGCCGCTGATGATCAGGCCCGCACCGATTGCAGTCGCAGTAGCGACCAGACCCGGGAGCATAAACGAGTGGTTCAGCACAAAGCGTCCGATGCGCGTCGTGCCGGTTCGGTCGAAATTGATCGCGGCAATCAGCGAGCCGTACGTCGGCAGGAAGAAATAGCCGTTGACCGCCGGCCACATGGCAATGAGGTGCGGCGGCGCGATGCCCAGGCTGATCCCCAGCGGCATCAACGCCCGGGTGGTGGCGGCCTGGCTGAAAAGCAGCACCGAGGCAAAGAACAAGCCCAGGGCGAACGTGATGGGGTAGGATGACGTAATATCGCCGATGGCGCCGATGATGACCGTCTCGTTGCCCTTGATAAAGGTGTCGCCCAGCCAGGCCAGGCCGAAGATACCGATGACGGCCGTCAAACCCGCCTGAGCGACCTCGGTCTTGGGGATTTTAGCCGCCGGCGCCCTGCTTGCCAGCAGCATGAGCGCCGCCAGCGACAACATGACAATCTGAATCGTGTCCGCCATCCCGAGCGGAGCCGACGCAGAGCCTTTGGTGATGAGGGGCCGCAGGCCGGGGAAAAGGCCGGCCAGCACGATCAGGGCTACGCCGGTCAGAAACATGACCGCACTGAGGCGGGCGCCTTTCGGCAGCTCCTTTTTCTCGCCTTGCGCTTTCAAGGCTCCCGGCGGCTGAAGGTCGCCGGCGTCGAGGCGGCGCTGGTACTCTGGGTCGTCCTTCAGCTCCCTGCCCACTCGGGTCTGGACCAGGGCGGCCACGATCACGCCGATGACCGTTGCCGGCACGCAGATGAGCATGATCTGGGGCAGTCCCACGCCGAGCGGCTCATACATGGCGATCATGGCCGCCATGGCGGCCGAGACCGGCGAGGCCGTAATCGCCTGCTGGGAAGCGATGGTGGAGACCGCCATCGGCCGCTCCGGGCGGATGCCGTTTTCATAAGCGACCTGATAGATGATCGGAAGCAGCGGATAGAACACATGGCCGGTGCCGGCGCCGAAGGGGAACAGATAGCAGACCAGCGGAGCCACGATCGTGATCTGACGCGGGTTGCGCCGGATGATGCGTTCGGCCATCCCGACCAGATAGTCGATCCCCCCAGCCGCCTCCATGACCGCGGCCGCCATGATCACGGCCAGGATGATCAGCATCACATCGATGGGCGGCGTCGTGGGCGGCAGTCCAAAGCCGTAGCTGAGAACCAGAACCCCGGCCCCGCCCCACAAACCCAGGCCGACTCCGCCGGAACGGCTGCCCAGGAAAATGGCTCCCAGGACCACGACAAATTCGAGAATCAGCTTTAGCAGCATCGCAGCGGCTCCTTTCGCGACCCGCACACCCCCTTAAACGTTAAGTTAAGGATTGAGGAGGTCGGCTTCCATGTCTCCGAAATGTTTACGGCGCAGCCGCTGGCTGGTTCCGTCGGCCTTCATCTTTTCAAGTTGTGCGTTCAGCCAGCCCAGGAACTTGCGGTCGCCCTTGCGCACCGCCATGGCATAGGGCCTTGGCAGGAATGATTCCCCCGCGATCCTGAGATCCGGGTTCATCCGCGCCGCGGTCAGAACAGCGACATCGTCCTGGCACAACACATCCACCCGCTTGTTTTTAAGAGCCTGGAGGGCTTCGGGCAGGCTCTTGAATGCCATCAACCGGGCCTCGGGTACAATCAGGCGCAGGTCGTTTTGCTGGACGGCACCCTCCAGCACGGCGACATGCTTGCCGGCCAGATCCTGCACCGATTGAATGGAGCTGTCTTTAGGAGTCAACAGCATCGAACCCGTGACGAAATAAGGGGTGGAAAAGTCCAGAGCCCGCTGCCGATCCTCGGTGATCGTCATCGTGGCGATGATGACATCGATCAACTCGCTGTAAAGCAGAGGGATGCGCCCGCCGGAGGTGACGGGAACCAGTTCGACTCCCGGCTCCTCCTCGAAGAGCGCCCGGCCAAGGTAACGCGATAGATCAGCATCGAAGCCCTGGATTTCCCCCGCTGGGTCTATATAGCCGAAAGGCGGGAAGTCTGTTTTAACCCCCACCAGCATCTTTCCCCGCCTCCGAGCGTCCTCAAGCCCATCGGCGCCAGCCAAAGCGGCGCAAGACAGAACGAGCAGTCCAGCTAAGAGGATAGACCCTTTATTCCCAACCAGCTGATTTAAAGAGTTCATTCAGAATCCTCCCTCAGCGATGGAGGCAGCCAGGTCGGACACCCGGGAGGCATAGCTCCACCGGTCGTCTTGCTTGGCCCGACCCCCCTGGTCATTTCCTCGCTTCCGATGCCCACCGGCTGGTTTCTTGGCTGAAACGGTCCCCAGCTTAAATTAATGTCGTATCTGGTCTCAGGGTCCTTTCGACCTTTCGTACCGCTCGTTTGACTTGCGGATGGCTTCAAGCTCCTCAGGGGTCATGGTTTTGCTGCTCGCGCAACTGGCCAGGAATAATAAAAACGCCATTATGACTGCAATCGTTGATTTCATAGTGCCTCCAATTGGGGCGGCGCCTGACACGGTATTCGCATGTTACGGTGACACGATAGAAGGTACGGCTATCCAGCCCTTGCACTTTCCGCTGCGATTAATAAAGGCGATCGCGACTTCTCGTTGCCGATCGGATGAACTCATCCTCCCATGCATTCGATTTCACGATTGCGCTCTTGAAAAAAATCCGCAGAAGACTCGAACCACCCCTTTGGTGCTTCATGCTTACGCATACCTGCGCCAGAGAAAGGGGCATGAGAAGCGCAAGCCTCTGAATGTCTGCACCAAGTTTCCCCTAAAAGGCTGAACGATCTTGGCGCCGGTGGTTCGAATAAAGCCGGTAGTGCACCCGTATGTTAGATAGCCGTCACCCTCCTTCCGCTGCATGCCGATGTCCTTTCCGCCAGGACTGATGGACCGGATCATCGAACGGGTTCTTGAAAAGCTCTGCTTCGGCGGATTGGCCATGTGCATGGTTATTCCTTATTGCGCGAAAACCATAATTGTAGCGTAAATGACGAAGAGTATTCCAATCCAGTCACTTAGTTTCATTGCGGAATTCCACAACGCTTTTTCTTCGCTGCCCAAGTTGCGCCTCGCGCGTATCAGTGTTTCGGCGACGCTGCATGGCATTCCGGATCAAGCCCACCAGCGCTTCATCGGAGAAAGGTTTTCGCAGAAAGCCGGCCGCTCCGTTTTTAAAGGCTCGTTCTTCGACGCCCTCCTCCTCGTGGGCCGTGATAAAAATAACCGGCAAATCCATTCCGGCACGCCGCATCTGCTCCTGAACTTCAAGGCCGGTCATCCCTGGCATTTGCACGTCGATCACCGAACAATCTGCATCATGAGGACTTCTCAATACCGACAGGAATTCCTCGCCGGATGAAAACGTCCGGACCTGCATCCCCCAGGAGGAGAGCAGGCGTTTCAGCGCCCGACACACGGAAGGGTCATCGTCGACGATATGGATGAATGGGGAGATGTCCGACAAGCGGTGGTACCTTATTCGACCTTCTTCCAGGTCTTATCCGGATCGAACCATTTCATTGCCCTTGCGGTCTTCGCGGTGTTTTTACCCAAATTCTTTTCATAAACCACCCCTTCGTGGTTCACCATAAATGTCATGACACCCGAATTTCCATATGCGGCCGGATAGGCAACCACGGCAAATCCGCCGATCATATTATTTTTCACGACATAGTCGAACGCCCCTCCGGACGCATGTTTTCCCTGTTTTGTCAAAATCCTGAAATAGTAGCCGTGAAAGGGTATAGGACCCTGCTTCGATCCGCTCCGCCGGTACCCCTCGGCCCGTGCGTCCGCCACAAGTTCACCCAGGGGGCTCGGCTCCTCGCCTGGCTGCGTCTCCCAGTATAGCCCGTTCTTCTGACCTGGATCGCTCCCGAATTTCTCGGCATACTCGCGGACCCCGTCGTTGTCCCGGTCCTTCATCGCGTATTCACGCTGCGCATCGACGATCGCCAGCAGCGTCTGTACAATGCTCAGCTCGTTTTCGCCGATCCGCCGGTTGAGGATCTCCTCCTTACCCGCCTTGGTATCAAAAAACCACTGGTCTCCCTTTTTCACCAACGGGACGGGAAAGGGCCAGTCCTTCTCTCCGATAATGAGGACCATCTTGGCGCCTTCCTGCGAAAGGCTGTTTTTCTGTTCAAAATCGCTGATAAACATTTCCCTCCGCTGGTTATCTCGGACAGGATCCCCCGAGGATACCAGCTCCTTTTCAGCCGCACCGAAGATCGACAGCAGCTCGCTCTCGTCATTCGATTTCATCGCAGCGGCAAACGCCTTTACCGCCTCTTCCGGTGTAGCGAATCCTTTCTGTTTGACCGCTGCCGCATCAGCAAACCCAAAGCCTATAACTGCAATCACGAGAACGACAGCCGCTGCAAAAATCCGAAATGCGTGGCAGGCCGAAGCCACTGTTTGATGGGTTCCCAGAAGCATCGCCGTCCTCCCTTTCGAGCCTATCTGAAGTGATGATCGGTATGGTTTCATGGCTACCTCCTGCCTCCGCCCCGGCCGCCGCCAC
>CAZEKN010000208.1:0-4669 GCA_964512755.1 uncultured Desulfatibacillum sp.
GCCGCACCTTGATGGCCTTGAGGACCTTGACGAGGTCCACCCCGTTGCGCTCGGCGAAGACGCTCCATTCGTGCATGAAGGCCAGGATTGCGGCCCGGTAGGAGTTCTCGACGATCTTGCAGGTCTCGCTCTCGATCGGCCGGTCGAGCACCGTGAGCGGGAATTTTTCGACGTTGAGAACTCCGCTCAGGAACTCGATCACCCGCTTCCGCGCCTCCGGGTTGACTCCGCTGCATACCCGCCAGACATCGCGGATGGAAGCGACATAGTTCCGGCCCGGCATCACGCGCTCGAAGGAGTGGGCCAGGAGCGGATCGCGATCTCCGAGCCCGCGACGCTCGAACTCTTTCTTGATGATGGGATAGGCCACATATTCCGTCGTGCCCGGCGGAACCGTGGTCTCGATCAGGACCATGCAGTCCGGCCCGATCTTCTGTCCGATGATCTTCAGACACTCCTCCAGGGCCTGGATGTCGGCGCGGCCCTGGCGGACATTTCCGATAGTGTCCTTGTGGTAGTCGCACTGCACATCCACGACCACGACATCGGCCAGCGCCAGCACGTCATAGGTGAAGGTCGCGGTCAACGATTTTTTCTCCAGCACACAGCGCCGGATCATGCGCGCCACCTCGGGATCATCGGCCTCAACCGGGGCAACCCCCCGATTGAGGTAGGCAATCTTCCAGAATGAACGCAATGAAGGCCGCTGCATGCCGATGACGAATTTGCTCGGTTGCCCCTGAGCGTCGACGGCGTCCGCGACGACGCCGGCCATGACCGCCCCGACGAAGCCGACTCCCATCACGACCACGATCTCCCGGCCCATGCGACGCTGCCGATCCACGGCACGCTGCAGGCGTTTGAGTTCTTTCGCATACTCGGCAGTCGACGGAAGCGGAAATTTCTCGTTGTTCGGGCATACGGACACCATCGCAGCGGAGGATCCGGCCTTAGCTTTTAGCGACGATTTGGATGTCGAACGCGGCATATCCTACCCTTTTCTTATATGGATTTTTTCAATGAAGACACGATGGCCGCCCGCCCGATGCTGAGATAGTCGAACCCCAGGCTGACGGTAAATTCAGGGTCGTACAGATTGCGGCCGTCGAAGATCACCGGTATTTTTAGGAGGCTCCGCATCCGGCTGAAATCCGGATTGCGAAATTGGTTCCAGTCCGTCACAACCGCCAGCGCATCGGCCCCTTCCAGGGGTTCGTATTGATTATCACAGATATGGACGAGCGAATTGGCGGACAACAGGCTCTTTGCACGGCCGCCGGCGACCGGGTCGAATGCCTTCACCGCCATGCCGGCTGCGGTCAGTTCGCGGACGATCTCCAGCGAAGAAGCCTCGCGCATGTCATCCGTGTTGGCCTTGAAGGCAAGGCCCCAAAGCGCCAGCACTCGTCCGGCCACGCCGCCGAGCCCGGAAAAATAACCAAGGATCTTCCGGCCCAGGATTTGCTTCTGTCGCCGGTTGACGGCATCCACGGCGGAGATGAGCTCGGGCTCGTAGTCGCTGTCGCGCGCCGTGGTGATCAGCGCCTGGACGTCCTTCGGAAAACACGATCCGCCGTAGCCCATCCCCGGGTAGATGAAGTGGTGCCCGATGCGATGGTCGGCTCCGATCCCGCGGCGGACCGATCCCACATTGGCCCCCACCCGCTCGCATATGTTGGCAATTTCGTTGATAAACGATATTTTGGTGGCCAGCATGCAGTTGGCCGCATACTTGGTCATCTCGGCACTGCGCACATCCATCACGATCATCTTGTCGCGACTGCGCGCAAACGGGGCATAGAGGGTTTCCAGGAGCTTGGCGGTACGCACGTTATCGGTTCCCACGATGATGCGGTCAGGCTTCATGAAATCATTGACCGCATCGCCTTCCTTGAGGAATTCAGGGTTTGAAACGACATCGAACTCAAGGCGCATCCCGCGTTGTTCGGTCTGTTCGCGGATGATCCGGTGAACCTCGTCGGCGGTGCCCACCGGTACGGTCGATTTGTTCACGATGATCTTATATTCCGTAATGACCGCCCCGATCTGGCGCGCCACCTCCCGCACCTGGGTAAGGTCGCAGGATCCGTCGTCCTGCGGCGGGGTCCCCACGCAGTTGAAAATAAAAAGGGCGTTTTCCATGCTTTCCCTTAAATCGACGGAAAACGCCAGCCGGCTTTCGGCGATGTTGCGTTTGACCAGCGGCTCAAGGCCGGGCTCAAAAATATGCACAACGCCTTTCTTCAGGCCATCAACGATTGTCGGATTGCTGTCCACACAGACGATATTGTTACCCATCTCGGCCAGACAGGCCGCTGTCACAAGGCCAACATACCCGGTCCCCACAATACATATGTTCATGATTCCTCGTCTGTTCGCTCGCTGCTCCGGTTTGGGTCCGGAAGCGGATCGATCGGTGCAAAATACAATGTGTTATCATACCAGCTAAAGGCACAAATTGCCAACCGCTCGCAACGTCGGTTTCCGGGAAATTGTACTTTTTTCTTGATTTATATTGGAAAATTAGCGAAAAGAAATCCTATCGAAATCGGGGCGGTTTGCGTTCAGCAATGAATGTCGAGCCGGCTTGCTTCGAAATCACCGGCACCCAGACGTTTTCGGCTTCGGGTCGAAAAGCTCGGTGCATCCCATCGCGGTATGCGGCGTTATTCCGGTCTGGATGTTTAGCTACGTCGCTATGGAGGAGAACAGATACCGGGGTCTAAAAGGGGTGATTTCGAACTTCCTGCAAGCGTTTAAAGGGGCGCATCGGACTATTGCGGATTTAAAGCGGTGGTGAAGGACTTCGGCGGGTTGTTTAGGAGCCACCGATCCTGGAAACGTCACGGTCGCCTCGCAGCAGCGGGAATTCAAAAAGCCGGTCAAAGCCGCCCCGATTTCGTTTTCTCAAAAGACGATGCCCACATATCCGACGAAGCTCTCGCCCGGACTGCGGTCGTGGCTGGTTGCATACCCGATTGACTCCGCCTCCTTGGCTCCGAGGCACCGGCCGGCCTCGATGGCAGTCGCCGCGGCCCCGGGGCAGCAGGCATTTTGGTTCACACGGGCCTCGGCCATCAGCCGATTGGGGTCCAGATCCAGAATAGCCTCGATGATCCGCCGGTCATTCTCTTCCTTGACCCAGGCGACGGCGGAAGGTCCGCTCCCATGTCCTGTGAACCCATAGTTGCTGCCGTAATGGGTGAGATCGGTTGAACCGATGACGTTGACGGCACAGCCCAGCTGCTGGGCTGTGCCGATTACCGCCCGCCCGATGGCCAGCGAGGCATCGGTGGGTGGAACCCCCATCGCCAGAATTTTCGCCCGCGGGAAAAAATACTTCAGGAATGGCAGCTGCAGCTCGATCGTGTTGTCCTGAGTGAATCGATCCGGGGTTTCCTGACGGAAAGGGAATTTGCGAATCAACGCCTCGGCCAGGTCTTCGGCGACGGGGATGGAGCCGAATGGTGTTTCCCACGCGCCGGTGGGCATCATGATGTTCGGAGAGCCTGGAGAAAGGTGCATGCCGAACAGCACCAGCACATCCGGTGCCGCGTCGTTGCACGTCTTCAAGGCATGAATGACGTTGCAGGCGATGTTGCCCGAAAAATACCATCCGGCATGCGGCAGAATGCCGCCCACCAGCCGCCGGCGGCGCAAGGGCTGGATTCCGCCCCTTTCGACGAACGCCCGGATCTCGCGTTCGCATTCCATTGCGTGGGCGGGATACCAACTGCCCGCAAAAACCGCACGCCTAATCTTGGAAGCCATCGGAATGTCCTTTTGTCGGCTCCACCGATTTCATGGGCTATCTGCCAGGCGGTTTCAGATGCCCAAGGATAACGGCCGGCCGGCTGAATGGAGAGTTAGGGCTGCCGAAAGGTTAAGTTCATACTAGTCCAGACCCAGGATCAAGTCAACATCCTCAGAGGGAACGCGCGAGACCTTTAATTTGCAGCCATGATGGTTAATGTTGATCTGCAAACGCCAATACTCGGGAGGACCACATGTGGGAGTACACGGACCAAGTCAAAGATCATTTTCTCAATCCGCGCAACGTCGGCGTGATCGAAGATGCCGACGGCGTGGGCGAGGTCGGTTCCATCGCCTGCGGCGATGCCCTGACCTTCTATTTCAAGCTGGATGAAAGCGGCAAGGTCAAGGATGCCAAGTTTCAGACCTTCGGTTGTGCCAGCGCCATCGCCTCTTCCTCGGCCCTGACCGAGATGGTGATCGGCAAGACGCTCGACGAGGCCGCCCGCATCACAAACGACGACATCGCCCGCTACCTGGGCGGACTGCCAAAAGAGAAGATGCATTGTTCGGTCATGGGCCGCGAGGCGCTTGAAAAGGCCATCGCCTGCCATCGAGGACAGGCCGCCAAGATCGTCGAAGGCGAAATCGTCTGCGAGTGCTTCGGGGTGACGGACCGGGAAATCGAGCGCGTGGTGCGTGAAAACCAGCTTAAGACCATCGAGGATGTGACCGACTACATCAAGGCCGGCGGCGGCTGCGGCAAGTGCCATGACGGCATCCAGGAAATCATCGATCAGGTCCTCGGAGGAAAACGGCTGGAGCCGATCAAACCGAAAGTGCTCACCAACCTCCAAAAGATCAAGCTGATCGAAGACAGCATCGAACGCGAGATCAATCCAACCCTTAAAAAGGA
>CAZEKN010000209.1:0-4663 GCA_964512755.1 uncultured Desulfatibacillum sp.
AGAGCGGCGGGGTCCTGGTGGACCAGATGGTGAAGTTCACCGAGCAGGGCCTGGGCCTGTCGCTGGCGGTCAGCATCGGGAACAAGGCCCTGATCCGCGAAATCGATCTGTTGCGCCACCTCGCCTCCGACCCGGAAACCCGGGTGATCGCATTCTACGTGGAAGGGTTCGGCCGCAACGAGGGTCGCGCCTTCGTGGAGCTCGCCGCGCGGATCCCCAAACCCGTCGTCATCCTCAAGGCCGGCAAGACGACCGAGGGCGGCCGCGCCGTGAGCAGCCACACCGCTTCCCTGGCGGGTGATTACCGGGTGTTCTCGGACGTCATGGCTCAGCACGGCATCGTCGAAGCGCGCAGCGAGTTCGAGCTCACCTGCTTCTGCGAATCCCTCAGTCATTATCCGCGCAGCATCGACGGCAACGTCGGCATCATCACGGTGAGCGGCGGCCACGGCGCCCTCGCCTCCGATATCTGTGCCGGCCTGGGGCTGCGGGTGCCGCGCCTGTCGGAAGAGGCCCAGCGCGAGCTTCGCGCCGGCCTCTCCGACAACATCCGCGCCATCGCCTCCCTGGGCAATCCGGTCGATCTGACGGGCAGCGCCGTCGACGAGGACTTCGTGGTGGCGCTCAGCGTGCTCAGCCAGGCTCGCGAGGTGGATTCGGTGCTGCTCCTGCTGCTGCCCTACTCCCCGGGGATCAGCTCCGACCTGGGCGCCCGGCTGAGCTACGTCCACCAGCAGGCCGGCAAGCCGCTGGTGGCCTACGTGCCGCACGTGGAGAAATACCGGATCCTGATCGAGGGGTTCGAACTGAACAACGTGCCGGTGGCCTCATCCATCGACGGGGCGGCCTTTATGATGGAAGCCATGCGGAGGTGCAGGCCATGTTGAGCGCCGATGGAATTGGAATCATTGAAGCGGCCCGGCCGCAGGCCTGGGTCCTGGAACCGGAGGCCCTGCGCCTGCTGGAAATGTCCGGAGTTCCGGTCCCGCGATTCGCCTGGGCCAGGTCTCCGGCGGAGGCGATCGAAGCCGCGGCCGGCATCGGTTATCCCGTCGTGGCGAAAGTGGTCTCGCCGCAGATTTTGCACAAATCCGATGTCAAAGGCGTCCAACCGGGGATTGCGGACAGCGGAGGCCTTACGGATGCCTATGAACGCTTCAGCCGGTTGCCGGGCTTCGAGGGGGTCATCGTTGCGGAAATGCTGTCGGGGCGCGAACTCATCGTCGGCGCGAAGCACGACTTCCAGTTCGGCCCGGTGATTCTCTTGGGAATCGGCGGCACGGCCGTTGAAGTCTACCAGGACACGGCCACCCGCATGGCGCCGCTCAAGGCCTCCGACGTTCAGTCGATGCTGGGCTGCCTGCGCGGCAGCCAACTGCTCACCGGCCATCGCGGCGCGGCCGCTGTCAATGTCTCCCGGCTGACCGAAACCGTACTGAGATTCTCGGACCTGGTCATGGCGCTCGGCGACCGGATCGATTCCATCGACCTGAATCCGGTGTTCTGCTCGCCGGAACGCTGCGTGGTCGCCGACGCGCGCATCATGCTGGCCCGCTGATGACGTCCCGTGAGAGGGAAACGGGCTCGCCACACAGCCACCCGCCCGACCGGCGATCCGCTCCCATACGGGTCAAGACGTTCGCTCCCTATCTCATCCTCAGCGTCGCCCCTCTGTGCTGGGCGGGCAACATCGTCCTGGCGCGGGGGATGGCGGATACGATCCCGCCGGTCGCGTTCGCCTTCTGGCGCTGGACGCTGGCCCTTGCGCTCATCCTGCCCTTTACCCTGCGCCAAGTCGCCCTGGACTGGACGGAGATCACCCGACGCTGGAAACGGTTGTTCCTGCTGGCCGCCCTGGGGATCTCCGGCTTCAACACCCTGCTTTACACGGCTGTCCACACCACCACGGCCATCAACGGCGCCCTGATCCAGACCAGCATGCCGGCCGTCATCGTCCTGCTGAGCTGGCTGGTGTACCGGGAAAACGTGACCGGCCGCCAGTTGAAGGGTGTGTTCCTGTGCCTTCTCGGGGCCGGCCTGATCGTGTTGAGGGGCGACCTGAGATCCCTGCTGAACCTATCCTTCGTGCAGGGCGATCTGCTCATGGTCATCGCCGTGCTGCTTTACGGCCTTTACTCGACCCTGCTGCGGCAACGCCCCGTCATCCATGCGCTGAGCTTTCTGACGGCCACGTTCGCACTTGGCGCCGCCGGCCTGTTACCCGTTTACCTGGCGGAGCTTGCGATCATCGGCCCGTTTGCACTCGGCCGGGGCGCCGTTTTCAGTCTTTTTTATGTGGCGCTGTTTCCATCCATTGTCGCTTATTTCTGCTGGAACAAGGGGGTGGATCTGGTGGGCCCCAACCGCGCCGGCCTGTTCATTAACCTGATCCCGGCTTTCGCTTCGCTTCTCTCGGTCTGGCTCCTGGATGAGTCAATTCGATGGTTTCACATCGGCGGGATGGGACTCATCGCCGGCGGGATGATTGTGTTTTATCGGGCGAGGGCCTGAGCGTTTGGACCGGCGGTCCCTTCCCGCCAACCGGGTCGGCAACGCCTCTTGCATGCCGCTCGCAACGACAGCGGCAGGATCGGGAGATCCTGCCGTTTTGGTCGATTAAGCTCCTGAAGTCTGTCCCCTCAGGTCCGGTTGATCCGCCGAACCGCTAAAACTCCTTGAAGTCCGCTTCGTCCAGAGGGATGACCTCCTGCGGGCGGGGCGATGGGGATCGGGGAGCAGCCGTCTTCCGACCAGCCGCTTTTCCGGATGGGGCGCTTCGGATTTTGGAAACAGACGTTGCAGACCCGTCATCACGCAGCGTCTCCGCCGCGGCGGTGTTTTTTTCTCGCCGTCGGCCTCCGACCAGTGCGCCCAATCGATCGACGACGGATTGAAGTTTGTCCGCCTGTGTGCTCATCTCGACGCTCAACGCGGCGGATTCTTCTGCGCTGGCCGCCGCCTGCTGCACCACCTTATCCATAGACGCCACGGCGGTGCTGATCTGCGCGATGCCCTGGGCCTGCTCGCGCGAGGCCGCCGCGATTTCGCCGATCACCGCAGACGCCTGCTGCACGCCATCCGCCACCTGGGAAAAGGCGGTGTTGGTCTTGACCACCATTCCGGAGCCGTCTTTGACCTTGCTGACCGTGCTTTCGATCAGGCCGGACGTGTTCCGCGCCGCATCGGCGGCCCGCATGGCGAGATTGCGGACTTCATCGGCCACGACCGCAAAACCGGCGCCGGCTTCTCCGGCCCGTGCCGCTTCAACGGCGGCATTGAGGGCCAGCAGGTTCGTTTGAAAAGCGATCTCGTCGATCGTCTTGATGATTTTGGATGTCTCTTGGCTCGCCGCAGAGATATCCTGCATGGAACGGTTTAATTCGGCCATGGCGGCGTTCGCCTGGTTTGCGACTTGGCTGGCATGCTGGATCAGGGCATCCACCCGCTCGCTGTTTCCGGCATTTCGATTGGTGATGGATGACATCTCCTCCAATGAAGCAGAGGTTTCCTGGATGGAGGCCGTCTGCTGCGAGGACCCGTCGGCCAGCTGCTGACTGGCGGATGATACTTGACGCGAGGCCGACGCCACTTGTTTCGAGCTTTCGGTGATCTCGTCGATGGCGGCGTCCAGGGGCTTAATGCTCCGCCGGATGATCCAGAACAGAGACAGGACGACCATCAGCCCTCCGACCCCCAAAGCGGTCGCAATGGCCATAATGTCCTGTCGCAGCTGCTTCGACAGCCCTCGCAGGCTGAAGGCAAACTTCATGCGGCCGACGGTGGCTTTGCTGTCCGGGTCTTTGAGTTCGCGTTCCCACAGCAGGAGATCATCGGTAACGGGCTTCTCCTGGCTTTTCTGGGTGAGGACCTTGCCCTTTGCATCGTAATAGACCACGAACTCCACTTCAGAGTCCTTGACCGCCTGCGCCACGATTCCGTCCAGCGAGGGGTAGTCGAAATTGAGAATGTAGGGAATGCCCACCTTTTCCAAAAAAGTGGCCATGGACTCTGCTTTGGATGTCAGGATGGTCGACATGGTCGCCTTCGTCCGCAGCGCCATGAAGGCCCCTAAACTCAGCAGCGAAAGGGTCGTGATCAGAACGGCGGACAGCAGGATCTTGGACCGCAGCGTTTTCAGTCTGAACCGTTTCATAAGCATCTCCTCGGAACCGGCGCACCCGCCGACTCGAAGTTAACCGTCAATGTATTTCTTTCCGTCACCCCGAATGTATTCCAACATCTTGACGATCCCGGGCGACGGCTCGCCCTTGGTGATCAGGGTGATCGGGCGGCCGATTTCCGGAATCTCGGGGGCATGGATCGAGCCGTCGACACCCGATGCCGGCCCTAAGCACACCGCGCCGGGGGTCGCGGCGACTTTGGTTTTGAGATCCTCCGCCGTGGTTCCTTCCTTGGCATCCTTGGCGTAAGCTGCACCGTCCATCACCTGCTTCTGGAACACGCTCTGGGTGCCTGGAATTTTGCTGCCCAGGAAAAGCACCACCGGCTTGTCGGGTCCGCCAACCTCTTTCCAGTTTTTGATGGCGCCGGTGAAAATACCCTTAAGCTGCTCTTTCGAGAGCTGTTTCGTCGTCACGTCTTTGTTCGTCAGGACCTTCACCAGGTCCTTGCCGATGACACGATGCTTGTAGGCGCTTTTATC
>CAZEKN010000210.1:0-1974 GCA_964512755.1 uncultured Desulfatibacillum sp.
ACTTCCGGGTGGACTGGATCAATGCGAGGTCGGCCAGCACCAGGGCGGCCATGCTCTCGACGATGGGCACCGCGCGCGGAACCACGCAGGGGTCGTGGCGGCCTCTTGCTTCCAGCGTGACCGGGGCGCCGTCGAAGTCGACCGTCTCCTGGGCCCGGCCGATGGTGGCCGGCGGCTTGAAGGCCACGCGGAACACGATGGGCTCCCCGTTGGTGATGCCCCCCTGTACCCCGCCGCTGCGGTTGGTAAGCGTGCCCAGTCGGCCGTCCTTGGGCACGAACGGGTCGTTGTGGCGGCTGCCCAGCATCCGCGCCCCGGCAAACCCCGAGCCGATCTCGAATCCTTTGGTGGCTGGAATGGACAGCATGGCCTGAGCCAGGAGGGCCTCGGTTTTGCCGAACACCGGCTCTCCCAAGCCGGCGGGCACATTGCGGCAGACACAGGCGACGACACCGCCCAACGAGTCTTTGGCGGCCTTCACTCGTGCAATTTCAGCCATCATGCGTTCGGCTGATTCGGCATGGGGGCAGCGCACGTCGAACCGATCCACGTCGGCACGGTCGACGGTCAGGAGGTCGACATCCGGGGCGTCTACGTCGCCCACCGCCCCGACCCAGGCGACGATCTCCATCCCGAAGCGCTCGCGCAGGAGTTTCTCCGCGATTGCACCGGCGGCCACCCGGGCGATGGTTTCGCGCGCGCTGGACCGGCCGCCGCCGCTCGCGGCGCGGATGCCGTATTTTATCTGATAGGTGTAGTCGGCGTGGGAAGGGCGCGGCACCTGCTGCATGGACGCATAGTCGGTCGGCCGCTGGTCCTTGTTCGGGACCAGCAGGGCGATCGGGGTGCCCAACGTGAGACCGCTCTCCGTTCCACTCAGGATGGTGACGGAGTCGGCTTCATTTCGATCGGTCGAGAGACGGCTCTGCCCCGGCCGGCGACGGTCCAGCTGACGCTGGATGTCCGCTTCGACCAGCGGCAGCCGCGACGGGCAGCCGTCCACCACGACCCCGACCCCGGCGCAGTGGGACTCCCCGAAGGTTGTGACCTTGAATACGGTTCCGAAGGTGCTGAACATGGATAAGCCTTCCGTTGCGCAGGTCAAAAGAATTCGCTGTGACGGTCGGTAATATCTCGGTTATCGAACGCTTTCAACTAGATTGTTTTCTTCGGCTTCATCAAAAGGAAACGGTTGCGGTCGCCGGTCCGCACCGAGATTTCCTTGATTTCGATCCCCTTCAGGATGCCCAGCCTGATTTCCGTGCCGGCGCTGCCGGCTTCCCACAGCTTGCGGTAGAAATCCGAAAGTCCCGTCACCGGTTTTCCGTTTACCGTGAGAATGAGATCGTCTGCTTGCAGCCCGGCCTCCTCGGCCGGTCCTCCTTCGGTGATGCGCGTGATGAAGACGCGCTGGTGGGCCTCTTCCGCATTGACACCCAGCCAGGGCCTTGCCGGTTGTTTGGAGCGGCCGGTCGAAATCAGGTCGTCCAGAATGGGTTTGAGCAGGTCGATCGGGATGAAGACGTTGCACGGCAGCAAGCCCAGTCCCGGAACGGTCAGTTGGGTGAATAGGGAACCGACCCCGAGCAGTTCGCCTTCGGGACCGATGAGCGCGGCGCCGGCAAACTGAGCATACGCCGGCGCGGTATAGATGGCTTGATCGAGGATGTACTCCCAGTAGCCGGTGAATTCGCGGCGCGCCACCACGCGGGCGCCGATGGCGGCCTCCAAGCCGCCGTGGCCGGCCACGATGACCGGTGCACCTTCCTTTAGCTCTGAAGCGCTGCCGAACTTCATTGGCTCCACATCAAGCGGGCTTTCGGCCCGTAAAATGCCGAAGCCGGTGGCGTGGTCGTATCCCACGAAGGCCGCCTTGGTCTTCTGGCTGTTGGGACCGGTTACCTCGATGCTTTTGGATTCGATGATCAGGTAGCCTGCCGTCAGGATGTGGCCCTTGGAGTCGAAGATGATGCC
>CAZEKN010000210.1:2074-4654 GCA_964512755.1 uncultured Desulfatibacillum sp.
GTCCACGATGCCCAGGCCGTTGCCGTTGCCGTGGGACGCCTCGGTGATGTCCAACGCGGCGATGCGCGTGATGAACGGGCCTGCGGACGCCATGTGCGGCAGGTGGTAACGACCCACCACGTTGTTGTCGAAACCGGTTCCGGAGATGTTTTTGCCGATTTCGTCGATGATGAGGACGTCCAACCGGTCGAAAAGGATCCTCGGCTCCAGGCGCTTGGCTTCTGCCTGGAGCGCGACCTCCTCTTCCTCGATACGGTCGGTAGGAATGACTTCGATTCGGCAGGTCTCGTGATACGCATTTTCGATCAGGGCGATGCCGAACAGAATCTTTCCGGTCGAAAGGGCCGTCCGGCCGATCGCCACAATGTTGCCGAGCATTCGTTCCATGCCCAGCTGATGGCACGCCTCGGCTCCCTTCTGCTTGCCGAGGCCGATGGCGATCATCTTCATCAGCCCGCTTTCGTACCGGCCCCGAAAGGAGACATGCGGCTTGATCCGGTTCACCAGCACGATGCCGTCGGCTGCGGCGGCGTAGGCATCGAACCACGCGACCAGGCCGTTTTCGGCCGTTCCCAAGTCGACCACGTCCATGGTGGCGCGCACGGGCGCTCCCATCGTTTGCTCGCTGATGCCCATGCGAAAGAGCAGGCCCTGTTGCCCCTCGGCCGTCGCCCCGCCGTGACTGCCCATGGCGGGGAAGATAAACGGATGGGCGCCCTGGGCCTTGAGATGATCAATCAGGATTCGCACGATCACAGGCTGGTTCGAGATGCCACGGCTGCCGACTCCAACGGCAATGCTCATTCCCGGTCGGACAGAGTCCAGCACGCGCGAGCGCTGCAAGCGATCGCGAAACACTCCTTCGACATCCGCGATGATCGGCCGCTCAAACGTCTGTCGAGTCTGCACGACACGCGGAATCGGAATGCGTTGCAGCAATCTGGCAATCGCACTTGGCATATAAGACCTGCGCACATGCTATGGGCCTGCCTTTCGGGCAGGGCCCCCTTCTATTTGCGCGCCTCAAACTTGGCCAGCTTCTCGTAATACTGGGCGATCCCGCTGTGGTCGTTGCCCGCCTTGCCATCGACTTTCAGGGCCTGCATGATCTCCATGACTTGGCTGGTCAGCGGAAGAGGGACTCCGACTTCATGTCCGGTCTCGATCGCGTTGGCGAGGTCCTTTATGTGCAGCTCAATGCGAAATCCGGGTTTGAAGTTGCCGCTCAGCAGCATGGGCGCCTTGGCATCCAACACGGTGCTTCCGGCCAATCCGCCCCGGATCGCCTGGTAGATGGTTTCAGGATTGACACCGGCCTTGGCCCCCAGGACCAGTGCCTCCGACATGGCGGCGATGTTCAGGGCGACGATGATCTGATTGGCCAGCTTGGTCGTGTTGCCGGCGCCGATATCCCCGCAATGAACGACCGACGCGCCCATCTTGCTTAAAATGGTCTGGCATTTTTCGAAGATTTCCTTTTTGCCGCCGACCATGATCGAAAGCGTTCCGTCGATGGCTTTCGGCTCCCCGCCGCTCACGGGGGCATCCAGCATTTCGACCCCCTTTTCAGCCGCCTGGGCGGCGACTTCCTTGGCGGCGAGGGGTGCGATGGAACTCATATCCACAATGATCATTCCGGGTTTGGCGCCCTCCAGGACTCCATTGGGCCCCAGCACAGCGGCTTTCACGTGGGGCGAGTTCGGCAGCATCGTAATGACGATGTCCGTTTTTTGGGCCGCTTCTTTGGCCGACGAAGCAGCCTCGGCCCCTGCCGCCGCCACTTCTTTCACCGCTGCGGCTACGATATCGTATACGACAAGCTGGTAACCCGCTTTCAAGAGGTTCTTTGCCATCGGCTTTCCCATGATTCCCAGGCCCACAAATCCAATTTTCATCTTCTGCTCCTCCTGTTCTGATTTTTTCCGAACGATTCCTGCTCTGAAATGAACACAACGGCAATCGGCATGCCCTGCCGGCGGATACAGGCAATCCGTCGGCAGGGCACCGCTGCCGTTGAATCCGACTCTATCTATCAGAAACGTTACTGAATCGAAATATTTAAATCTTTGATCAGCTTGCCGTAGTCGCCGTAGGCCTGCTGCAGGAACTTCGCGAAATCGGCGCTGTTCTGGTACATGATCGGCTGGCTCAGGTCGACCATGAGCTTCTTGAATTCGGCATCCTCACAGATCTTTTTGAAAGTGGCGTCCAGATACGCCACCACTTCCTTGGGGGTCGCCGCCGGCGCTGCCACGCCTTTGATGGAACCCCACGTGTGGACGTTGAACCCCTGCTCGATCAAGGTCGGTACATCCGGCAGGGACGGGTCGCGCTCGGGCAAGGCCACCGCTAACGGCTTGAAGCGGCCGGCCTTTATATGCGGCATAATCTCCGAGGGATGCCCGCCGCCGATCATCACGTGCCCGCCGGCCAGCGTGGTCACGGCATCCGCGCCCCCGGCAAACGGCACCGTCACGATGTTGATGCCGGCCACCTTGCCGAGCGCGGTGATGGTGATGTCGACCGCGCCGGCCTTGGTCGAAACGGATGAGGTGATCGGCTTGTTCTCTTTCTTGGCCC
>CAZEKN010000211.1:0-4644 GCA_964512755.1 uncultured Desulfatibacillum sp.
ACGCCGTGCTGATCGCGGGCAAGGGGCACGAACCGTATCAGATCATCGGCCATCAGGCCATCCACTTCGATGACCGCGAAGAGGCGGCCGTCGTGCTGGACACATTGAAGGACTGAGGTATGAGGACTGAGTAAAAAAGCCGCCAGAGGTTAGCGAGCATTTTCTCTCAGTCCTCAGAACTTACTTACATGCCCTGGACGGTAGACGACATACTCGACGCCACCCACGGCGAACTCGCGGCGGGCGCTCGCGGGCCAAGCTTCGATTCGATTGGCATCGACTCGCGCACCATCACGGCCCGCGAGGCGTTTGTGGCCATTCACGGAGACGTGCACGACGGGCACCGGTTCATCGGGGATGTGCTGAACCAGGGCATCCGCGGCATCGTCATCCGCCGCGACCGGGTCGGCGAGGTGCGCCCGTTGCTTGAGATGCACCGTGACATCGCCTGCGTGGCGGTCGATGACACCCTTCGCGCCCTCGGCGAACTGGGGGGATTCCATCGCCGGCGCTCGCCGGCCGCGGTGGCCGCCATCACCGGATCCAACGGCAAAACCAGCACACGCCGAATGGCCGCCGAGATCCTGTCGCGGCGCTTCACGGTTCTGGAACCGGCCAAAAACCTGAACAACCAGATCGGGGTCCCGCTGACGCTGCTGCGGCTGGAGCCGACCCACCAATGGGCGGTCCTGGAGCTGGGAACCAACCAGCCCGGCGAAATCGCGCGGCTGAGCGAAATCTGCACCCCGGACATCGGGGTCATCACCAACATCGGGCCGGCGCATTTGGAGGGGCTCGGATCCCTGGAGGGGGTTCTGCAGGAAAAAAGCGCTCTGGTGACCGGTCTGGCGCCCGGCGGGCGCGCCGTGCTCAACGCCGACGATCCGCGCCTGCGGCCCCTGGCCGAGGCATCCGGCGCCGGAGCCCTGTTGTTCGGCCGATCGGCCGATGCCGCGGTGCGCGCGCAGCAGATCCAAGAAACCGGCCGGGGAATCCGCTTCGAATTGCTGCTGCCGGAGCGGCGTACGCCGGTTCAGCTGCAGGGCTTCGGCCGGTTCATGGTGCACAACGCCCTCGCGGCAGCGGCGGTCGGGTATGCCCTGGGCCTGGATATCGCCGACATCCGCGACGGGCTGGAAGCCTTCACCCCGGTAGCGGGTCGCATGAGCGTGGCCGCGCTGGCCGGAGAGATCCAGGTGATCGATGATACGTATAATGCCAACCCGGCGTCCATGGAGGGCGCCATGGATGCGCTGCATCGCCTTCGCGGAGGCGCCCGCAGCCTGCTGGTGCTGGGCGACATGCGCGAACTGGGCCGCGATGCGGCCGCCCTGCACCGGGAGGTGGGCCGGCTCGCCGCCCGCAGCGGCGCGGCCAAGCTGCTGGCCTGCGGGGATTTTGCCGCCGATGTCGCCGCCGGCGCCCGCCAAGGCGGAATGGCGGCCGCCGACATCGTCATCGGGTCCCGGGCCGAGGTGCAGGCCGCTCTGCTGCAGGAATTGAAGGCCGGCGACTGGGTGCTCGTCAAGGGCTCCCGGGCGATGGGGATGGAAGCGGTGGTCCGGGCCGTGCGGGACCGGTCCGCCCCGCAACGTTAGGAAGCCGAGATGCTGTATCATTTATTGTATCCGCTGCACACGCTGTTTTCGATCCTGAACGTGTTCCGCTACATCACGTTCCGGACGATCTACGCCAGCCTGACCGCTTTTTTCATCTGCTTTTTCCTCGGGCCCTGGGTGATCGAGCGGCTGGCGCGGATGCAGGTCGGACAGTACATCCGCGACGACGGTCCCAAGAGCCATCTGGGCAAGGCCGGGACCCCGACCATGGGCGGGGTCTTGATGATCGCCGCGATCACCCTGGCCACGCTGCTGTGGAGCGACCTGACCAACCCGTTCATCTGGATCGCCCTGTGGGTCCTGCTCGGTTTCGGCGCCGTGGGGTTTATGGACGACTACCGGATGCAGGTCAAAAAACAGAGCAAGGGGCTCAGCGTGCGCGGCAAGCTGGTGTGGCAGGCGGGGGTCGCGCTGATCGCCGGGGCTTGGGTTTATCTCACGCCGAATTTCTCGACCGAAGTAACCGTTCCGTTTTTCAAGACGGTGACGCCGGACCTGGACTGGGGCTACATCATCTTCGCAGTGCTGGTCATCGTCGGCGCCTCCAACGCCGTCAACCTGACGGACGGCCTCGACGGGCTGGCCATCGGCCCGGTGATCATCGCCGCCGCCACCTACATGGTCTTCGCCTATGTCGCCGGCCACGTCAAAATCGCCAACTACCTGCAAATCACCTACGTGCCCGGCTGCGGGGAGCTGACCGTGCTCTGCAGCGCCATGGCCGGCGCCGGCTTGGGATTTTTGTGGTTCAACGCGTATCCGGCCCAGGTGTTCATGGGGGATACGGGCTCCCTGTCTCTGGGGGCCACGCTGGGAGTGATCGCGGTCATCACCAAGCAGGAGATCCTGCTGGTGCTGGTCGGAGGGCTCTTTGTGATCGAAGCCCTATCGGTCATCTTTCAGGTGAGCTTTTTCAAGATGACCAGCGGCCGGCGGATCTTCCGCATGGCGCCGCTGCATCACCATTTTGAGCTGAAAGGCTGGCCGGAACCCAAAGTCATCGTGCGGTTCTGGATCATTGCGATCGCTCTGGCGTTGCTCGCCATGAGCACGTTGAAACTCAGGTAGCACGGCATGCGACCCGTCCTCCCGGACCCGGCATCCGACGACCGCCCTCCTCCGGTGCCGGACGGAGCGGACGGGGCCGCATCGCCGCCGCCTTAAGGACGTCGGCATGGATCTGCACCGCAAACGCGTTCTCGTGGTCGGACTGGCCCGCACCGGGACCGCCGCCGCCCGGTTTCTGCACGGCCGGGGGGCGATCGTCCGGGCGACCGATCAGGCCGAGGAAAGCCGCCTCGGACCCGCAGTGGCCGAACTGCGGGCCATGGGAATCACGCTGGAATTGGGCGGTCATGACGATGCCAGCTTCGCCCGCGCCGAGATGATCGTGCTGAGCCCCGGCGTGCCGCACACGCGACCGGTGCTGCAGGCCGCACGCAAACGCGGCATCCCCGTGATCGGTGAGACCGAGCTGGCCGCCCGTTTCATCCGCCAGCCCATCGTGGCGGTGACCGGCACCAACGGCAAGACCACGACCACCGAACTGGTGGGCGCCATGCTCGCCGCGTCGGGCCGCCGGGTGTTCGTGGGCGGCAACATCGGCCGGCCCCTCATCGGGTATGTGGACGCCGGTATGCACGCCGAGATCGTGGTGGCGGAAGTCAGCAGCTTCCAGCTGGACACGATTGAATCGTTTCGGCCGGCCGTCGGGGTTCTGCTCAATATCACCCCGGACCACCTGGACCGGCATGCGAGCTTCGCCGACTACGCGGCGGCCAAGATGCGGTTGTTTGAAAACCAGGATGCCCGGGACATCGCCGTTTTGAACGCCGGCGACCCGGTCATCGCCGCACGCGTCGAAACCATTCGCAGCCGCAAGCTCTTTTTCGCCGCCGCCGAGGCGGGCCACGCGGCCGGCCTGGACGGCCGGCGGCTGATTCTGCGGCTGCCGGACCGTGAAGCGGTCGGGCTGGATCTGACGCGCTTCCGGCTGCGCGGCGCGCACAACGCCGAAAACGCGGCCGCGGCCGCCCTGGCGGCCCTGGCCGCCGGCGCCAGCCCGGCCGGCATCCAGGCGGCGCTCGACGCCTTTCGTCCGGCCGCTCACCGCCTGGAGACCATCGCGACGGTCAATGGGGTCGAATACGTGAACGACTCCAAGGCCACCAACGTCGATGCGGTGCGCCGCGGCCTGGAGTGCTTCCAATCGCCGGTGGTGCTGATCATGGGCGGGGTGGACAAGGGCGGTGATTTCAGCCTGCTCAAAGATACCGTCCGCCGCCACGGCCGGGGCCTCGTCCTGCTCGGCGACAGCCGCGACGCCTTGCGGGCAGCCCTCGGCGCGCTCCTGCCGACGCGCGAGGCCGCCTCCATGCGAGAGGCCGTGCAGACGGCGCAGGCCATGGCCGCCGCCGGGGATGCGGTACTGCTCGCTCCGGGCTGCGCCAGTTTCGATCGGTATGCGAATTACCAGGAGCGCGGCGATGACTTTCGCCGCGCCGTCACGGCGCTGATGCCAGCACCGGGCGATGCGTCGTCGGCATCCGGCGGTGCCGATGCCGAGAAGGAGCGTAATCCATGAGGAACGCTGCTGTGGCCATGCCCGGCGTCAGCCGCGGACGCTCCGCAAGCACCGTCTACGATGTGCAGCTGCTGTTCCCGGTGCTCTTTCTGGTGGGGATCGGCATCGTCATGGTCTACAGCGCGAGTTCGGCCCTGGCCATGAAAAAGTTCGGCTCGGATTACTACTTTTTGAAAAAGCAGGCCATGTTCGCGCTGGCGGGCATTTGCGTGCTCGTGCTGGCTCGGCACGTGCCCTACCGGCTCTACCGGCCGCTGGCCTATCCGCTGCTCGCGGCGGCGCTGATCCTGCTGGCGGCGGTCCTGTTTTCGCCGCTGGGGATCACGGCCGGCGGATCGAGCCGGTGGCTGGGGCTGGGGCCGCTGCGGTTCCAACCCTCGGAATTCGCCCGGTTCGCGCTGATTGTCTACCTGGCGTATTCCCTGGAGAAAAAAGCCGACC
>CAZEKN010000212.1:0-4608 GCA_964512755.1 uncultured Desulfatibacillum sp.
CGGCCGATCCAGGTCTTCAACCACGGCCGCATGCAGCGCGACTTCACCTACATCGACGACATCGTCGAAGGGGTCGTACGGGTGATGGGATGCCGGCCGGCCCCCAATCCGTCCTGGAGCGGGCAGCGGCCGGACCCCGGCACGTCCTATGTTCCTTACAAGATTTACAACATCGGCAACAACCAGCCGGTGGAGCTCAACCGCTTCATCGAGACGATCGAAGCGGTCCTCGGGCGAACGGCGCGGAAGGAATACCTCGACATGCAACCCGGAGACGTTCCGGCGACCTACGCCGACGTAGACGATTTGACGGCCGACGTCGGATTCAGGCCGGCGACGCCTCTGCGCGGCGGGATCGAACGCTTCATCGCATGGTATCGGAGCTACTATTCCCATTGACAGCAAATTTCGTTTGCGGATATAGTTTTTTCATCACATGCACTGACTCCGGTGCGGACTGGGACTGGATCCGTTCATGCGACCCCATCAACTGCAGAGGAGGAGTTTTCGATGACGTCACAGGTACCCAAGAACGGAATACGGCCGAATCCCGTGGGAGACTGGCCGAAGATCGAACCCACGGCGTTCGTGGATCCGAGCGCGCAAATCATGGGAAACGTGGTGATCGGTGCCCGCGTGTATGTCGGCCCGCTTTCGGTCATCCGCGCGGATGAGGTTGATGACAAGGGCAAGGTTCATCCGGTCATGATCGGGGAAGACGCCTGTGTCCAGGATGGGGTGGTCATCCACGGCCGGTCCGGAAGCGAAGTGGTCATCGGGCCGCGCGCCAACATCTCCCACGGCGTCGTCGTCCACGGCCCCGCCACCATCAAGGCCGACTGCTTCGTGGCGATCCGGGCGGTCGTCTACGATTCGGTGCTGGAGGAATCCGTGTGGATCGGCGTGGGGTCGGTGATCATGCGCACCACGATTCCCGCCAATACCTGGGTTCCCGCCGGCTCCATTATTCGTTCGGACCAGGAAACCAAACAGTTCCGGCTCATCAATCTCAAAGAAGAGAATTACAAGAAGGGCGTCTACGACGCCAGCGCCTCCCTCCGAGACGGCTACCTGAAGCTCTACAGCAAATAAAAAAAGGGCCGGGTGGCTTTTCAGCCGCCCGGCCCTTTTTTTATATCTAACATCAGGGAATGATTCCCATCCCTTTCAGCACCGAGAGCATGATCGCCGCGGCCATGACCGATCCGACCTGGCCGCCGGTGTTGGCGCCGACCGCATGCATCAGCAGAAAGTTGAACTTGTTGTACTTCAGTCCCTCCTTCTGAACGACCCGCGCCGCCATGGGGTAGGCTGAAATGCCGGCCGCGCCGATCAAGGGGTTGACCTTCCCGCCGGTCATGACACACATGGCTTTTCCAAAGAGCACCCCGCAGACCGTGTCCAGGCAGATGGCCACAAAGCCGAACACCAGGATCATGATGGTCTCCGCAGTGAGGAACGCACGGCCGTCCATGGTGGCGCCGATCGAGATCCCGAGAAACAGGGTCACGACGTTGGCGATTTCGTTTTCGGCCGCCTTGGTGAGCCGGCTCACGACCCCGCACTCCTTCAACAGGTTGCCCAGCATGATCGTGGCCAGCAGCGGAAGACCGTTGGGTGCGATCAACCCGCCGAAAATGGTGACCACGATCGGGAAGACGATCTTGGTCGTCTTGGAGGCCGGCGTCGTGGAAGAAAGCTCGGACATGTTGATCCGGCGTTCCTTTTCGGTGGTCAGAAATCTCATGATCGGTGGTTGGATGATCGGAACCAGGGACATGTAGGAATAGGCCGCTACCGAGACGGCCGCGAGCAAATGAGGGGCGTAGCGGGCGGATACGTAGATGGCCGTCGGCCCGTCGCAGGCGCCGATGACGCCGATGGCCACGGCGTCCAGTTTGTCGAAGCCGAAGAGCAACGCGAGGCCGATCGTCAGGAAGATGCCGAACTGGCCGGCCGCACCCAAGAGGAAGATCTTGGGGTTCTCCAGCAGCGGCCCGAAATCCGTCATCGCTCCGATGCCGATGAAGATAAGCAGCGGGAAGAGCTCGTTGGCGACGCCCATGTTGTAGATGGCCCGAAGGAAACCCTCCTCGCCCATCAGATCCGCCAGTGGGATGTTGATCAGGATCGCGCCGAAGCCGATCGGCACCAGCAGCAGCGGCTCCACGTCTTTCTTGATCCCCAGAAAAAGCAGGAGACATCCCAGCGCTATCATGATGGGGTTGGACCAGTGCAGATTCACCACTCCCGCTCCCAACCCGCTCAGCCCGTTCAGAATCGCATCGAACATGGTGGTACCTCGCTCTTTTCTCCGCTTTAGTTGGACTCTTCTTTGACCGGGAATATCTTCTTCAACAATGCCATGATCACGGCCAGCGCTCCCAAGGCCGCCAGCGTGCCGCCCATGCCGACGATCAGCATGGTGAATCCGAACGTCCAATTATCCATTTGCTCCTCCTCAACCCGTCCATGGCCTGGAGATTCATCTGATAGTTGTTGACTCGCAAAAAGATCAACCCCATAGCACTCTTAATTTCGGTTTTCAATAAAAAAGGTTAGCGGAGCGGAATTGACATCCGGGCGGCAAGCGTAATAAAGAATCACCCGACGGCGTTTATCCAACTGCTCGCAGAGGGTTTCTCCATGCGCCTGAAACAATCCGATATTTTCCAGGGATTGAATCCCAACATTTTGAAGGCGATCATGGCCATCGGCACGCGGCACGCCTTTGCGGCGGACACCTACGTCTACCATCGTGATGATCCGGCCGATTTCATTTATACCCTCATGCAGGGCGAGGTCCGGCTGCATCTCGGGGACGACGGCACCGAGGTGTTTGTCATCGCCGGCCTCGGCGAGGTCTTCGGGTGGTCGAGCCTGATCGGGCGCAAACGGCACACGCTTTCGGCGTTTTGCGGCCGGCCGAGCACGGTGCTTAAAATGGACCAGCGCCGTCTGACGGCACTGATCGAGGCAGATCCCGACAGCAGCATCGTCTTCTATCGGCAGCTCTCCCGGGCTCTCGGAAACCGGCTGCTGCAGATCTACGATACGGTCGCCGAATGCGGGGGGACTTGATGAACCACTTCAGCGAGGGGACGGATGCAACCGGATGAAGTCCGAACGACGTTGGAAACCTGCGAATTTTTCAAGGGCCTCGACGGCGGCCAGCTCGCCGGCATCATTCCGATCTGCCGGCCCTGCCGGTTCGAAGCCGGTGAAACCATCTACCATCAGGGCGGGGTCGGCGCGGAGATTTTTATCATTGCCGACGGCCAGGTGATGCTCGAGCGCGCCGTCAGCGTGGGCCCCCGCAAGGGGAGCGTACCGGTCGCCGTTCTCGGCAAAGGCAAGATCATCGGGGGGTGGTCCACGCTGCTGAACGAGCCGCACACGCTGATGCTTTCGGCCGTTTGCCGGCGTCCGGCCGTGCTCCTGGCCATCAACGGCGCCGAGCTTCGACAACGCATGACCGCCGACATCTTGCTGGGTTTCCGCCTGCTTGAGAAACTCTGCCTTCTGTTGCGCGATCGGGTGCAGGCCACCCTGGGCGCCATGGACAATATCTAAGAGTGGTAACCTCACCGTGGCATCTTTCGACCCGGCCGTCGCCCCGGACCTGACGGACGAAGAACTCAAAACCCTCGATGGTCTGACGTCGCAGCTGGAGCGGATGGGCCGCGAGCGCGGCCGGCTGATCCCCATGCTGCAGCTCGTTCAGGACACCCTGGCCTACCTGCCGCCGCCGGCGATCCGGCTCGTCGCCGATCACCTGGAAATCTCCGCCTCCGAGGTCTATGGGGTGGCGACGTTCTACAACCAGTTCCGGTTCAATCCGCCCGGCCGCCATCCGATCAAGGTCTGCCTGGGGACGGCCTGCCACGTCAAGGGCGGCGAGATCATCCTGGAGAATTTCGAACGCAAACTTCAGATCAAGGCCGGCCAGACCACGGCGGACCGCGAGTTCAGCATCGACCGGGTCGCCTGTGTGGGCTGCTGCGCCCTGGCGCCCGTGGCCATCGTCGGCGAAACCCTGTACGGCAAGATGCAGCCCAGCAAGGTCGAGGGCATTGTCTTGCGGGTCAAAATCGAAAAAGAACAGCAGGAGCGCGAAACGCGTCCGCATGAGCCAAGCCCCCCCCCACCGCTACCGCCAGCTTCGGAATGAAGCCGACCGGCGGCGCCGTGAGCGGAGTGAATCCGGGCTCCCCACGATCCAGATCGGCATGGCCACCTGCGGCATTGCCGCCGGCGCCCAGGAAACCCGGGCCGCCTTCGAGGAGGCGTTGGCCGAAGCCGGGGTGCCGGCGCAGATCCGCGCGGTGGGATGCTGCGGGCATTGTTATGCCGAGCCGGTGGTGATCATCGATCATCCGCAGTCCGGCTTTCCGCCCATCTTCTATCCCGAAGTCAATGCCGGCAAGGCGCGCATGCTGGCCAAGCTGTTCCTGAAGGAGGGCGATCCGCGCCTGGAGCACATTCTGGGGGCCACCGTCGCCAACGATCTCATCCCCTCGGTGATGGAGTTTCCGCGCTTCAACCTGGAACATCGCCTGATCATGGAGCGCTGCGGCCGGATCGATCCCGAGGACATCTACGATTATA
>CAZEKN010000213.1:0-4597 GCA_964512755.1 uncultured Desulfatibacillum sp.
GTATCCTCATGTCTCTTTCCTGAACCCCGAACCCTGTACCCTGCTTCTTGCCCTTCACACGACGCCCTGGTCCATCATGGCGTCGACAACCTTGACGAAGCCGGCGATGTTGGCGCCGGCCACATAGTTGCCCTTCATCCCGTATCGCTCCGCGGCGGCGGATGCCGCCGTGTGGATGCTCTTCATGATCAGCTGCAGCCGCTTGTCCACCTCCTCCCGCGTCCAGGATAGCCGCATACTGTTCTGCGTCATCTCCAGGCCCGATACCGACACTCCCCCGGCGTTGGCCGCCTTGCCCGGACCGTAAAGCAGCTTGTGTTCCAGAAAAATGTCCGCCCCCTCCGGCGTCGTCGGCATGTTGGCTCCCTCGGTCACCAACTGCACCCCGTTTCTCACGAGATTCTGCGCATCCTTGCCGTTGATCTCATTCTGCGTGGCGCTCGGAAAAGCGCAATCGGCCTTGTACGCCCACAGCGGATTGCTGTCCGCCGACGGGTCGATTGGCGTATACACCGCCGAAGGATACTTCTCCGCATACTCCCTGATCCGACCGCGGCGCACGTTCTTCAGGTTCATCACAAACGCCAGCTTCTCCGCCGTGATCCCGCTCTCATCGTATATGCAGCCGTTGGAATCCGACATCGTCACCGGACGGGCACCCAGCTGGGTCAGCTTCTCCACCGTGTACTGCGCCACGTTGCCCGATCCGGATACCAGACAGACCTTGCCCTCCAGGCTCTGGTTGCGCGTGGCCAGCATCTCGGAAGCAAAATAGACCGAACCATACCCTGTCGCCTCCGGCCGGATCAGGCTGCCGCCCCAGTTCAAGCCCTTGCCCGTCAACACCCCCGAAAACTCGTTGCGCAGCTTCTTGTACATCCCAAATAGATACCCGATCTCCCGCGCCCCCACCCCGATGTCCCCCGCCGGTACGTCCGTGTCCGGCCCAATGTGCCGGAAGAGCTCGCTCATGAAACTGTGGCAGAACCGCATCACCTCATTGTCCGACTTGCCCTTGGGGTTGAAGTCCGACCCCCCCTTGCCCCCACCCATCGGCAGCGTCGTCAGCGCGTTCTTGAAGACCTGCTCAAACGCCAAAAACTTCAATATCCCCAGGTTCACCGACGGGTGAAACCGCAGCCCCCCCTTGTACGGGCCGATCGCACTGTTCATCTGAATCCGAAATCCCCGGTTGACCTGGATCACCCCCTGGTCGTCCATCCACGGCACCCGAAACAGGATCACCCGCTCCGGCTCGACCAAGCGCTCCGGTATCCGCGCCCGACGATAAATCGGATTCTGATCCAAAACCGGCTTAATCGAATCCATCACCTCGTTGACCGCCTGATGGAACTCCTTCTCATACGGATCCCGACTCCTCACGTAATCCATGATCTCGGACATGTGATCCTCTCCTTTTTTTCTGGAGTAATGGTTTACCCGACAGGGCAACGCCTGCATTTTGGGGCCCTGTATACCCTGTTTAATGCATTCTGGGAAGATCGTGCCAAAAAGCGTAAAGCCGGCGATACCCCCTCTCATCCGATGGAGCCGTTTCAACCCTCGACGAATGCCTTGAATGCCGTGAGGCCGCTGCGGATCTCCGACGCATCGATTCCGGAATAGGCGAGGCGGATGTAAAAGTCGGTCTCCCCTGGCAACGGGCGGCCGAAATGAATCCGCGAGCACACCGACACGCCGGTGGCCTGTAGCAGGGCCCGCCGGAAAGATTCATAGTCGCCGAAACCCTTGTGCTGCATGGCGCCGGTAACATTCGGGTAGAGGTAGAACGTGGCGTCCGGCCGCAGGCAGCGCACGCCCGGGATCTCGTTCAGCAGCTTCACCGCGAGGTCGCGGCGTTCCTTGAGAATCCGCAAAATTTCTTGCGGTCCGCCGGGGTCACCGGTCAGGCCCTCAATGGCAGCGTACTGGATGAAATGATTGGAACAGGACTCGTCGTTGACGTTGAGTTTGGCGATGACGTCGATGATCGGCTTGGGACCGATCGCCGCGCCCAGCCGCCAGCCGGTCATGGCGAACTTCTTGGAGAAGGTGTAGAGAATGACGCAGCGCTCGGCCATGCCCGGCAGCGACACGAAGGAAGCGCTTCGGCCGTCGTAGCGGATGTCGAAATAGGCTTCGTCGCACAGCACGTAAAGATCGTGTTGGAGCACCAGTTCGGCCAGGGCTTCGCGCTCGGCGGCCGAACATTCGGCGCCGGTGGGGTTCTGCAGGTCGTTGAGCACCAAGATCCGCGTCCGTGGCGTGATCTGGCGCTTCAGCATGTCCAGGTCGATGGTAAACGTGCGCGCCCCCTCCAGATAGCGGTAGGGTTTCGGCACGCCGCCCAGGAACTCGATCTGGGATTCGTAAATGGGATAGCCCGGGCTCGGATAGAGCACCTCGTCGCCGGGATTCAACAGGGTCAGAAAAAACTTGCCGATGGTGGGCTTTCCGCCGGGCTGAATGGCTACATTCTCCATGGCGTAACGCACGCCGCGCGAAGCGCCGACGTCGGCCGCCAGAATCTCCCGCAATTTGGGAATTCCGGCGTTCGGACAGTAGCCGGTCTTGCCGTCCTTCATGGCTCTGATGGCGGCTTCCATCACGTTGGCGGGGGTGGGGATGTTCATGTCGCCCAGGTGGAAGGGATAGACCTTGTGTCCCTGAGTGGCCCAGGCCGCTGCCTCGGAGGAAACGGCAAAAGCGGTCTCGGTGCCCAGGCGTTGGATGCGGTCTGCGAATTTCATGGAGTCTCCTATCAAAGGAGGTCGATCTTAAAATCCCCCCGCCCCCTTTGCCAAAGGGGGCGACCGAGGGAAGCAAGCTTATCGATTCCGTTCCAGAGCAGGATGGCGCTGCGCGCCATAACCCGCTTTTTAAGAGCCGGCCCGTTCAGTGGACGGTATGTGCTCCCATTCTTGCACCGGCGGAGATTCCCCTGACGGATTGGCGTACAGGTCGTTCAGCTTCTGGACATACAGCTGGGAATCGTCGGACACCTGCGCGAGACTTCGCGCCGTCCAGTCCCCCCAGCCGGCCGGATGGCGGCGGAAAATGCTCCGAAACCAGCGGCTGTTCTTATGAAATGCACGCACGTAGTTCGGAAAAAAGTCGTTCACCTGGGAGTCGCCGGCCAGGCGGCGGACCACCCGCTGGCTCGTCCAGCGACGAATGCTGAAATGGGCATAGCCTACCGCGGCAGCCAGCAGAACCGACAGCATCAGCCGGATGGTGGGATAGTCGGCCAGATAAATCCAGAACGGCAGCTTGAGCGACAACCCGTCCCAGTACCCCCCGTGAATCGTGACAGCCAGGAAAAGCGCCAGCAGGCCGCCGAAAAGAATTCCGTCCAACCACAGCGTCATCCGGCGCCACTCGGATAAGAACCGCTGCAGCCGCGGCACGACCTCGCTCTCCAACATGTGCGCCGTCTGCTCCAGCATGCCGATGATGCGGTAGGCGCGCTGCACCCCCACCTGCTCGATGCGCTGAAAAATGGTCCGGAGGTTGGCGTCCCGCCTGCTTTCATATCGAGCCCGGGTGGCGGTGTCCGCGATGGGAACGGCCAGCTCCGGGATGTAGATGGCGTAGCAGCTGCCGGCCGTCAGCCCGGACTGGGCCAGCGCCCGCTGCCATGAGGCGAAAACCTCATCGCTGTTGTCACCGGCAACCGTGGCGTCGATCTGGTTGAGCACATAAATGAACTTGTTGGAATCGGGCCGGCCGATGGCCCGCCGGACCAAGTGCTCCAGCGTGTCGCGCATGGACCCCGACTCGGGATGCCGGGCATCGAAAAAGACCAGCACGAGGTCGGAGAGGTCGATGATGTGATCCGTAATGCGGAGGGTTGACGTCCGCTGGGCGTCCGCGTCGAAGCCGGGAGAATCGATCAAAATTTTACCGCGCAGTTTTTCGCTGGGGCAGGTTTTGAGCTGGAGGTAGGCGTCAATGCGCCGGCCTTCCCCGTGCGCCACCTCGTCGATCGCCCGGCTCACCCGAAAGAATGGAAAGCGCGGGTCGGCGTCCAGGGCCAAACCCGGCAGCACGCGCACGCGCCGCTCGTCCGTGAAGCAGATCACCGTGAACTTGTCGTCCACCGCCTGATTGCCGGTAGCCTGCAGGGGGTATCCGAGCAAATGGTTGACGAAGCTCGACTTGCCCGAGGAATACACCCCCAGCACGGAAATCAACGGCCACCAAGACGTCCGGTTGGCATGCGACTCCTCGCGGCTGAAGAAACCGAGGCGACGGCTGATCCGGTCCAACTCCCGGAAGCTGTCGACCACGCTTTCCAGAATCGGATTTTCCTGCTTCAAGCGCCGCTTCAGATCGCGCAGTCTCTGGCTGACCCGCTGCTCCGTCGCCATCCGAACGTATCCTCTTCCACATGGAGATAAGTGCTGCGGTGCGGACTTTCCGCCCGGCCGGACCGGAACGCCCCCCTATTTCAGTTTGATCCCGTAACCCGAGAAGATGTCCGGCAGCAAGGCCGCCATCCATTGCTCCGGCTGCGCATGACTCTATCTAGTACCCATTATTGAAGATCCACGCAACTGCTTTTTACTTTCGACACGGTGCGCGGCCGGGATTGATT
>CAZEKN010000214.1:0-4594 GCA_964512755.1 uncultured Desulfatibacillum sp.
GCCTTGCTCCCCGCTCGCATCGAACCGGGGCGGGGTGATGACCCGGATCCGGGCGCTCTGGAATGGGCGCTGGCGAAGCTGCTGCCCCATTCCTATCCGGCCGCGCTCCCAAGGGGGGGCTGGAGGGGAAACTTTGCGGCCTTTGCCGTTCCGATCCTCCGGGATGTTCCAGGCTATCGTGGCACTTGCCACACCTTCCTGCCTGGAAAGATGCTCCAGTGCCCACGCGTGAAACGCCTCGGAATAAAGATGGCCGGGGTCTTGGTGAATAATCTGAATCGACTCCTTGATGCGGCCAAGTCGCATGTCGACTTCGTGCGCGGCGCGCTGCAGCTTGAGGATCGCCGCCTCCCGCCACTGGTCAAGCAGCAGGTCGCGCGCATAGAAAAAACCCGCGACCCCCATGCCGATCAAGAGTAGGGTCACGGGGATGATCAGGAAAACGGCGAACTTTTGCTGAAGGCTGCCACGCCTGATCGTCATCCGGGTCTCCTCATGTTTAAATCGCCCCACGGTTAGAAGCCATAGCGCTCCACCTCGCGTGCCGTGAGGCCTGCACGGGACCCCATCGTTCTGGTTAATTCATACCGCGCCGGCACTTGTTTGGCAATATGCCGGGCGTGCCGCTCGCACGGGGGTGGCCGACGGCACCGGAGTTGAGAAACGCATCGTATGTTGATATACCATACGGCAAGGTGGACGTATTCAAGGCTAGGCCGCTTCTTTTTGACATGAACACGGTCAAATACCGGTCGCTGGGGCCCTCCGTGGCCGGGTGCTGGAACGTCGGCCAGCAGATGAAGAAATAGAAGCAGAGGCTCACGGATTCATGCCGCTCGAAGGCCGGCACATCTCCTATCGATATCCTAACGCTTCCGGCGAGGTGTTCAGTGATCTGGATTTCCGAATTTCCGGCCCCGGGTTCCACGCTCTTTTCGGACCCTCAGGTGTGGGCAAGACCACTCTGGCCAAGATGCTTACCGGCGCGATCAAGGGGTTTGACGGGGAGATCGTCGAAAACGGGATCCGCCGGGTTCTCTACACATACAACCTCGAACGCCTGCCGGGCTGGTCGAACGTCCGCGCGCATTTCGAAGAAATCGCCCCACCCGCCGGCCGTCGCCGGATGGATGAGCTGATCGGGACCTTCGGCATCGAAGCCATCCTCAGCTCGCGCTTCCATCGGCTGTCGCTCGGCCAGCAGAACCGCGCCAACCTGATCCGTTATCTCCTGCAGGATTTCGACCTGCTCATCATGGACGAAAGCCTCGCCAACGTGGATGAGAGCACGCGTGAGAAGATCATCCTGAAAATTAAAATTCTATTCCCGGACCGGTGCTTTCTCTACATTTCCCACAATGTGGCGGAGGTCGCCAAGTTCTGCAGCCAAGTTCTCGTGCTGCGCAGCCCGTCCCGATCCCCCCAGCTGGTGGCGGCGCAGGGATGCGACCATCGGGAAGGCGCCGCATCCGATTCCGGCCGGCTGGAGCGCGCCATGCTGGAGATCGTCCATGCTGCATAGGCGGATCTATCAGTTTTTGGTCATTTACGCGATCGGGCTGTGCCTGCTGCTGGCGCTCAAGTACGGCCTCAACCTTTCGGACTACGTCATTCCCAGCCCCGCCGAAATCGTGCAGACCTGCCGCACTTATGGCGGGCCGTACCTTCTGGCTGTGCTCAACACCTTGGCGGTGGCCATTCTCGGCCACATCCTGTCCATCTGTCTGGCGACGCTCGTTGCCGTGACCGGCCGGCTGACGGCCTGGATCGGATCCTTCATCCGCACGGCGGCCTACAACATCCAGGCCTATCCCATCGTCGCGGTGGCGCCGATCATTTTCATTCTGCTCGGCGACGGACTGCAGTCGCGGTTGCTGATCGCCGCCATGATCTGCTACTTCCCGCTGCTGCTCTCCTTTATCGGCGTTTTTTCTGAACCCATCCGGGAGATCGAACATTTTTATGAATCCACGGGGCGGATGACCTGGCAGCTGCAGGTTAAGATTCGGGCCTTCGAGAACATCCAGAAGCTGACTACGGTGATCGTGGGCAGCGCCACCATGGCCATGGTCGGAACCATCGTGGCCGAGTTTATCGCCGCCACGGCGGGCATCGGCTACAGCATCCGCATTGCACTGTATCAAAGCGATCTTGCGAAGATCCTGGTGGCGCTGTTCTGGATCGGCGTCGGCACCTCGTTTTACCTAGTGAGCCTGGAATGGGTGGGAAATGCGCTGCAAAAACGCTTGAGGAGCTTGTGAAAATTTCATGAAGCCGGGCCTGAAAAGCATTTGCCTCGCATGTGTGATTTTTCTAATTGCCTGCGCGCAAAAAGAAGAATTGGAAGAGGTGAATTACCGGCTCAAGTGGCTTTACAATGTCAGCACGGTCGGCGATCTCTACGCGGAGACCCGCGGCTATTTCACGCGCCGCGGCTTGAAGGTGAACGTCAAGCCCGGCGGCCCGGAGCGCGACGCCCTAAAGGAGCTCGAACTCGGCCATGCCCAGTTCGGTGTGGCCTCGGCCGATCAGGTGCTGCGGGCGGCCGCCAAGGGGGCGCCCGTCGTGGTCCTGGCTCAGCTGTTTCAGGTCAATCCCCTGCATTGGATCTACCGGCCCGATCAGACCGCTTTTTCCGGCGGCGACGATTTGAAAGGCAAACGCATCGGCGTTACCTTCGGCGGCAACGACGAGGCCATCCTGCGGGCTATTCTGGCGCGTTACGGTATCGCCGAAAACGAGGTGACCCTTTTCAGCGTTCGCTATGATTATATGCCGTTTTATGAGAGGCGGGTGGACTTCTGGCCGCTTTATCTCAACGCACAGGCCGTCATCATCGGTGAAAAGCTTGAAAAAGCCGGCGAAACCTATGCCTTCTTGAGCCCGGACCAGCTGGGGGTGCGGTTCGTTGCCAATTCGGTGGTGACCACCCGCGAAATGGTTGAAAAACGCCCCGATACCGTGAAGCGGTTCCTCGCCGCCCTGCTGCAGGGATGGCGGGATGCGCTGGATCCGCGAAACCAGGAACAAGCGGTCCAGGTGCTGCTGGAAGCCGATCGGGAAACCCCCGAAGCCGTCGTGCGCAGGCAGCTACCCGTAACCCGTGAGCTGATGCTGCCCGCGGCGGGCGCCGAATTCGGCACGATTGACCCGGCCGCCTGGAAGCAGACTGAAGAAATCCTGCGATCACAGAAGCTGATCCCGGGATCCGTCGACGTTGAATCTCTACTTTTCACATTCAAATAAGAAAGGAATTCCAATTATGGCCAAACGCAGCGACTTGATGACGAAAGGACCGGAGCGCGCCCCGCACCGCTCATTGCTGAGAGCGGAGGGTTTCACGGATTGGGAGATGGATCGGCCGATCATCGGCATCGCCAACTCCTTCAACGAGATCATTCCCGGCCATTCCCACCTGGATAAGCTGGTGGACGCCGTGAAGGCCGGTGTATACGCCGGCGGCGGCACCCCGGTGGTTTTCAACACCATCGGTGTGTGCGACGGCATCGCTATGAACCATATCGGCATGAAATATTCGCTGCCCAGCCGGGAGCTCATCGCCGACTCGATCGAGATCATGGCCATGGCCCACCCTTTCGACGGACTGGTGCTGATGGCCTCCTGCGACAAGATCATTCCCGGCATGTTGATCGCGGCGGCGCGGCTGAACATCCCATCTATTTTCCTGCCCGGGGGCCCCATGCTGCCGGGCCGAGTTCACGGCAGGGATACGGGTGTGGACAAGGTGTTCGAGGCGGTCGGCCGTTTCAAGGGAGGTAGGATTTCGGCAGCCGAGCTTAAGCAATTCGAGTGCAGCGCGTGCCCCGGTGCCGGCTCCTGCTCCGGGATGTTTACCGCCAACACGATGAGCAATCTCTCCGAAGCCCTGGGGATGACGCTGCCTCTCGGCGGCAGCGCCCCGGCGGTTTACGCGGACCGGCTCTGGATCGCCAAACAGACCGGCCTGACGGTCGTGCAGTTGGTGAAACGCAACATCCGACCGCGCGACATCCTGACCCGCGAGGCCTTTCACAACGCCATCGCGACCGACATGGCCCTCGGCGGCTCGACCAACAGCGCCCTTCACATTCCGGCCATCGCCTACTACGCCGAGGTGGATGTCACCTTGGCGGATTTCGGAAAATTTACCGAGAAAACCCCCCATCTCACGTCCCTGGCTCCGGCCGGGCCGCATCACGTCGTGGATTTCTTCCATGCCGGCGGCATTCCTGCGGTCATGGCGGAGCTGCGCCGCGGCGGCCTGATCAACGAGAAGGCCATGACCGTCTTCGGCAAACCTGTCGGCAAAATGCTCGATGCCATCAAGGCCGGCATCAAGGACAAGACGGTCATCCGCACCTTGAAAGACCCTGTGCACCGCACCGGCGGTCTGGCTGTGCTCAACGGGAACCTTGCTCCGCAGGGGGCGATCGTCAAGCAGGCGGCCGTGGCCGAAGAAATGCTGAAGCACAACGGACCGGCGCGGATCTTCAACTCGGAGGAAGATGCCTTCAAGGCCATCGTGGGCGGCGGCATCCAGCGAGGGGATGTGGTGGTGGTCCGCTACGAGGGACCCAAGGGCGGGCCCGGCATG
>CAZEKN010000215.1:0-4593 GCA_964512755.1 uncultured Desulfatibacillum sp.
GTCCCTGCAGGAAATGTCGCCGGAGATGTGTGCCGGCAAGCTCTTTGAGATATCCGGCGAAAAATTCACCCCGGAAATAGCCGCCGAACTGTGGCCCAAGATCTTGCAGCACAAATGGCTGTTGTCCGAGAAACTGCGCCGGGATGTGGGACTGCGAACCGCATGCATCGATTACATCGACAACATGGAACAGGCCCACAAGGAGTTCATGACCTACCAACGGAAGGACATTCTGGCCGAAATGGGGGCTCAAACGATCGGTCGGGAGGTGTGGGACACCATCTCCGATTCGCAGCCTCCCAAGAAGTTGGTTCAACGGAAAATCATCCTGCCCCTCACGGAAAAAAGGCTATCCGATAAACATGGCGTCGTGCCTCCGAAGACCATCATCTTTTTCGGGCCTCCCGGCACCGGCAAAACCCATTTCGTCAAGGCCATCGCCGGAATTCTATCCTGGTGGTACATCGAGATCGCCCCCAGCATGCTCATGGCGGATGGCGTGGAGAAGATCGGAGCCAATCTACGCGGCATGATGGAAAAGTCGCGAACCCTTGATGATGCCGTCATCTTCATCGATGAGTTTGAAGAGATCGCCGGCAGCCGGGACGAGGGCAGCCGGGTGGATAAGTCCATCACCAACGAATTCCTCAAGCAGGTCCCGCTGCTCAAGAACAACCCGAACAATATTTTGTTGGTCTGCGCCACCAACTATATTCGGAAGCTGGATGCCGCGTTGCTTCGTCCGGGCCGGTTTGATTGCATCATACCGGTCGGCGAGTTGGACGCGCCTGGACGGAGGACCATCCTGGAACACTATCTGTCCAAACTCAATACGGGAGAGATCGACCTGGGCCTAATCGTCGAGATGACATCCCGGTACACCCCGGCGGACATCGAATACCTGTTTCACCAGGTGGCCCAGTTTGCGTTCGAGCAGGAGTATGAGACCGGACAGGATTATCGGGTGACCCTAGAAACTTTTCGGCAAATCATGCCGAAGGTTCGACCATCCCTGACCGATGCATTGATCGAAGAACTGCATAGTGATAGCATAACTTACTCGCGCGCGTGAATCAGACTATGGCTGGGGCTAAATTTGACATTCCTCTGATTCATGTTGACATGAGAATGGTATGGGCGTACTTTGTAAGCCACAGGCATCGAAAAATCCCCTGCGGGAATCGATTGCCACCAAGGTGGGATTAAAAAACATTTTGCAGTGTAGGGCTTAACCACCACACTCTTCAAAGTGCGGTGGTTTTTTATTTCATCGTCCTAATCCACCTTTAGAAAATCTACGAAAGGAGGATCAGAGCGACGATGGAGGGAAAAGTTAAATGGTTTAATGAGCGCAAAGGCTTCGGTTTTATCGAAGCCGAAAACGGAAGCGACGTATTCGTGCATTTCAGTGCTATTCAAAATAGCGGCTTTAAAAGCCTTCAAGAAGGTCAAGCGGTCAGCTTTGAAGTTCAAGACGGGCCTAAGGGCAAGTCCGCAGCGAACGTAAAAGCGCTCTAGATTTCCACTCTGAAGTCGGCGCCTCCTTTGTCACCATAGGGGGGGCGCCGTGTCCTCTCTTTCTCTTCATCGGGCGTTGGTTCTCTTCAATGGTTCCACTTTTTTCTTGAGGACTATCATCGATCTCGGGTAGCGAATTTTTTAAGGATCGTCATGCGCACCAAGCACGGCTCTCGCGTTACCATAAAAGACGGTCGAACCGGGTACCAGTATCCGGCATCCATGTACAAATGCGGCCAGAGCAGGATGTATATAGAATCGAATTATGCGCCTAGACCTGGTTCAATATTCCAGGTAATTCTTGAAAACCGAGAGCTTAATGCCGAAGCTTTTGCTTTCCCGGCTGTGATCCAATGGCGCAAGGTGTTGTGCAGACTGGGTTCACCTTATTCCTATAGTCTGGGGATAAAATATGTCTAAAGAGCGAGGAACGCATGCGCCAAAAATTTTTGATATCCCTGAATGGTGCGGGAACTCACCTGAACATCAGAGAGCTAGCTGTCATCGACAAACATCTGAACCCGATTGAGTCGTCGATGCTTGAAGAAAAAAACTTCAGCCTTTTGTGCGAAGAGACATACGATCGCGTAACCATTGCCAATTCAATTTCTGCGGGGATCGCTGATCTGGTTACCACGCTTCGTTCGAATAATTTTTTTCCTAATCGGGAATATGCAACCAAAATCGCCGAAGCGATTGTAAAGCTATACGCTTCACCCGGTGCGGACAAGATAGAATTGTTTTTTGACGATAAAGACATGATGAAAAATAGCCTTGCTGTTTTTGCGAAAGCATAAAATCGCCAATTATTCTCTGTTAAGGAACGGTTGCATACCAATAAAAGATAATTTCATGGCTTTGAAACTGGCCATGCAACAGGGATAAATGGAGGGACGATGAACTTAGCCACGGAATTCGCATTTGTGGTCGGAGAGAAGTATGAAAATGAAAAAGGGGTATTTACGGTCATGTCCATTGAAAAAGATGAAATGGTAATTCGGTGGACGAATGGTGAGGAGGCGGAAACATCCTTGGAGTTCCAAGACCGCATCCAGCAACGCCGGAATTGGGAAAAAGCACTGCAGCAGAAAAATGCGGATGCGGTAAAGCCGCCACCCAGGAAACCCAGAACTTCAAAAAGCGCCAAACAGAATCCATCCGCGCAAAAAAATCCAGCTGTCTCCACGGCAGGCAAGCGCGCAGTTTAGGCAGCACCCATTCGCGGTGAAGCTGGATCTGTTCGAGCGGATCTTGTCGGGAGGTCACCCAATGAAAAGCTTGATTGAGTCCGCAGCCAAAAAGGCCGGAGTCCCCTTAGATGTTATCGATCTTATCGGACGAGACTTCATCTCTCAGGTAATTGATGAGCTGCCGAGCCTTCTCCTGCCTCCAATCATGGCGACATTGAAAGATCATTATGTGAAGAAAGGGCGAGCGTGGATAGGGCAAAACGCATTATCTCTTCAAAACTACTTCACGATTCTAAAACAGCTGTACGGGCCGATCGAAAATAATGATTTAGAAAAACCGATGTATCATCTTGTGTTGCCGTAGAACCTTTTTGGGGAACTGGTCCTCGGGCGATAGCTCGCGCGCAGCATAAAGTTGAAGGTCGGTATTCAATCCGTCTGTCAGGCCATATTCAATACCTCTTGCAGCTTGCGCGACAGCTCGCTCAGGCTGTACGGTTTCTGAATGAAGCCGTTGCCATCCTCCCTCAGAATCTCGGGCTTTCTCCCGCTGCAATCATAGCCGCTTGAAACCAGCACCTTGACGTCGGGCCTGATCTGCTTGATCCGGCGGTAAACTTCCTCGCCGCCGATTCCGGGCATGACAATATCCAGTATGATCAGATCGATTTCGGCCGCTTTATGCCCGAAGATATCAATGGCCTCCTGGCCCGCCGCCGGCCCGAAGGATCGCGAATCCGAGCTTTGCCAGCAGGCGTGAAACAGCTTCCAGAACCATGGCCTCGTCGTCCACCAAAAGGACCACCCCGCTTCCCGGCGTGATGGTCCTTTTCATCCGCCGAGGCTCGATCGGGGTCTGATCGATGGCCGGAAAGTGAAGCGTAAAGGTGGTTCCATGTCCGGGTTGCGAGGCGACGTCGATGGTGCTTCCGTGCCCTTTGACAATGCCGAAAACGGAAGCCAGTCCCAACCCGCATCCACGCTATTGCGGTCGGCCGATGGGGGGAAAATGGCCTGCTTGGCGCGAACGTCCTCCAATTGGAAACCCGCCCCATTTCCTTCGTGGTGAAGAATGGGTCGAAAATCCGATCCATGGTTTCGGGTGTCATGCCGACCCCGGTGTCCGTTACCTGAAACTCCACATATCGCCCGGCCTTCAGCTGGAACTGGGAAGAGGCAATTTCGAGGTGAGACACGTTGCGGGTTCTCAATGTCAACGTCCCGCCGTCGGGCATGGCGTCGGAGGCGTTGATAAACAGATTCAGGAGGGCCTGCTCCAACTGGCCTTCATCGGCATTCACCGTGCAAAGGCCCGGGTGCAGATCCGGCCGGATGACAATGTTTTTGCGGGTGCGGCCGAAGGCTCCCAACACCTCCGCGACCAGTTCGTTCAACAAGACCGGCTTGGCCTGAGACGGCCGCTGGCGTGCATAGCCCAGCAGCTGGGAGGTTAATTGCGAGCCCCGGCGTATTTGATTTTGATTTGGCCACATCTCGTTCTATTCATATGTTATCCCGCCTCCAATCCCATTCCTGCTGGCCTTTTTTACAAAATCCTGATAAATTAAAACACTATTAGTACGCTCTGATCTAATTTTTATATCAATATATTGATCCAACCCGGTTGAGAGGATGAAAAATAATTCAAACCAATACAATGCCGCCGACCTCGAGGTGCTGAGAGGTCTCGATCCGGTCAAACGGCGGCCGGGCATGTACACGGACACCACCCGGCCGAACCATCTGGCGCATGAAGTCATCGACAATGCCGTGGACGAAGCCATTGCCGGCTTCGCCGACCGCATCGAGGTCACCCTTTTCAAGGATGGATCGCTGCAGGTCATCGACAACGGACGGGGCATGCCCGTTGACCAGCATCCGGAGG
>CAZEKN010000216.1:0-4587 GCA_964512755.1 uncultured Desulfatibacillum sp.
CCGGATCGAACAGATGCAGCTTCTCCGTCGGAACGAAGAGAGTGATCGTGGCCTGCTTTTCGATGCGATGCACGTCGGGCAGCCGGATGGTGAGTGCCATGTCGCCGCACCGGCCATGCACCAGAGTGTCCGCGCCGAGCAGCTCGACGTGATCGACCGTCAGTTGAATGCCTCCCTCCCGGCTGCCGCTCAACTCCAGGTGCTCCGGCCGCACCCCCAGAACCACTTTGAGGCCGTTCCAGGCAGACAGCCCGGGGCCGTTCAGCGGAAGGCGGACCGCGCCGCTTAGAATTAGGGCCCGGCCGTCTTCACTCACGTCCGCTTCGAGGAAATTCATGGCCGGTGAGCCGATGAATCCCGCCACGAACATGGTCGCCGGCCGCTCATAGATCTCAAGCGGCGAGCCGATCTGGGCCGCGTATCCGTTGTCCATCACCACCAGGCGGTCGCCCAGCGTCATGGCCTCCACCTGATCGTGGGTCACGTAGATGCTGGTGATCTTCAGTTCTTCATGCAGCTTGCGGATCTCAAGCCGCATCTGCACCCGCAGCTTGGCGTCCAGGTTGGACAGCGGCTCGTCGAACAGGAAAACTTTCGGCTCACGCACGATGCAGCGCCCCATGGCCACGCGCTGGCGCTGGCCGCCGGAAAGCTGGCGGGGCTTGCGTTCGAGCAGGTCGCTCAACTCCAGAATCTTGGCGGCGTTGCGCACCCGGCGGTCGATCTCGTCTTTGTCCATGCGGCGCATTTTGAGGCCGTAGGCCATGTTTTTATAGACCGTCATGTGGGGATAGAGCGCGTAATTCTGGAAGACCATGGCGATGTCGCGGTCGGCGGGCTCGAGCCGGTTGACCACCCGGCCTTCGATGGCGATGTCGCCGGTACTGATCTCCTCCAGTCCGGCCACGAGGCGCAGAAGGGTTGACTTGCCGCAGCCCGACGGCCCGAGGATGACGATGAACTCCCCGTCGCGGATGTCGCAGCTGATGCCGTGAAGGACTTCGGTTTTGCCGAAGCGCTTGGTTACATTTCTAATGCTGACGTCGGCCATGCCAACTCCCTCAAAGCGTGCACCCGTGGACCCGTTGGCCCGTTGAGATTCGCGGCTGGAAGTCTACTCCGTCGAAGTAAATTTGGCTACGAAGGCCGGGACCCGCTCCCGCACGACTGCAAATGGACGGCTTGGTAGAAGGCTGAAATTCAAGGCGCGCAAGTGCCGCGTTGCGAGGCGTACGTGACGTACGCCGCAGCAACCGCGGCGCGAAGCGCAACGCAGAAGTTCGGCCTTATACGAAGCCGTCACTTTTCCGTCTCCGTCATCCCGCGCACAAACTGCTTCTGCATGAAGATCACCACCAAGACCGGCGGCAGCATGGCCAGGATGGTGGCGGCCATGATGATGTGCCACTCGGCCTGGCCTTCGCCCACATCCAGCATGCGCTTGATCCCGATCAGAAGAGTGTAATATTTCTGATCGCTCGTAATCAAAAGTGGCCAGAGATACTGGTTCCATCCGTATATGAACAGGATCACGAACAACGCCGCAATGGACGTGCGCGACATCGGCAGCAGGATGTCGAAGAAGAACTGCATGGGACTGCCGCCGTCGATGCGGTGGGCCTCGCAGAGCTCATCGGGAACGGTCATGAAAAACTGCCGGAACAGGAAGGTGGCCGTGGCCGATGCGATCAGCGGAAAGATCAACCCGCCGTAGGAATCGAGCAGTTTGAGATCGGCCGCCACCTTGTAGGTCGGCAGGATGCGGACCTCCACGGGGAGCATGAGCGTGATGAAAATCATCCAGAAGAAAACCATGCGCAGGCGGAAACGGAAGTACACGATCGCGAAAGCGGCCAGCAGCGAAATGGCGATCTTTCCGAAGGTGATGCCGAGCGCCATGATCAGGCTGTTCAGCATCATGGTGCCGACGGTGGCCCCTACATCCCGCGGCCCCACAGTGAGCGCGCGCAGGTAATTCTCCACCAAATGGCCGCCGGGAATCAGCGGAAATGACTGGGTGACCGCCTCAATCGTGTGGGTCGAGGCGACGAAGGTGATGTAGATCGGAAAGGCGAGCACCACGGCGCCCAGAATCAAAACGGCGTGGGTGATGAACGTCAGAACGGGGCGGTGTTCGACCATCATTTCAGTAATGCACCTTGCGCTCGATAAAGCGAAACTGAACCACGGTGAGCGCGATCACCACGATCATCAGCACGACCGATTGGGCGGCCGACCCGCCGAGGTCCAGGTTGATGAAGCCGTCGTTGAAGACCTTGTAGACCAGGATGTTCGTGGCGTAATTGGGCCCGCCGCGCGTGATCGCATGGATCACGCCGAAGGTGTCGAAGAAGGCGTAGACGATATTGACCACGATCAGGAAGAACGCCGTGGGCGACAGCAGCGGGAAACTGATGGTCCAGAACCGCCGCCACGGCCCGGCGCCGTCGATGGCGGCGGCTTCGATGAAGGAGTGCGGGATAGCCTGCAGCCCTGCCAGAAAAAACAGAAAATTGTAAGAGACTTCCCGCCAGGCCGCCGCGATGACCACCAGGGTCATGGCCTGGGGGCCGTCGAGCGTATGGTTCCAGGCGATCCCGATTTTCTTCAGAAAAAAGGCCACCATGCCCACCGTGGGGTTGAAGAGAAAGAACCACAGCACGCCGGCCACCACCGGTGCCACGGCATAGGGCCAGATGATCAGCGTCTTATATGCGGTCGCCCCCTTCAGCGCCCGATCGGCCATGACCGCCAGCAGCAGCGCCACCGAGAGCGCGATGCCGGCCACGGCGAAGCTGAAAACCAGGGTTACGCGGAACGAACCGAGATATTCCTCGCTGGAGAAAATGTCGGCGAAATTGTCAAACCAGATAAACGCCGAGGACGTCCCGAACGCATCCTCCTGGAGAAAGGATTGCAGCAGGGCCTGGGAGGCCGGCCAGATGAAGAACACCAGGGTGATGACGATCTGAGGGGCGACCAGGATATAAGGCAGAACGTTATTACGGAAAACGACTCGTTTTTCCATGAACCATCCGGGCCATGCGCGGTTAGAACCTGTGGGAGCGGCTTCCCAGCCGCGATCTTTTTAAAATGGCCTCGCGGCAGGATGCCGCTCCCACCATAAAACCCATCAAAGACCGTTACAAAGAGCGCAATTATTTATTCGCCTTCTCGAATTTCCGCAGCTGCTCGTTCCCGGCCTTGACCGCATCGTCCAGCCCCTGTTTGGCCGGTTTCTTACCCGAGAAAACGGCTTCGAACTCGTTATCCATGATATCGCGGGTCTTGGCGTGGTCTCCGAAGCGCAGGCCCTTGGAGTTTTCGGTCGGCTTGTTCAGGGTCATCTGCTTCAGCGCCGTTTCCGTGCCGGGGTTTTTATCATAGAAGCCCTGTTTCTTGGACAGCTCGTAGGCAGCTAGGGTGATGGGCAGATACCCCGTGCCCTGGTGCCATTCGGCCTGGACTTCGGGCTTGGAGAGGTAGTTGAAGAAGGCCGCAACGCCTTTATACTCCTCCGCCTTGTGGCCCCGCAGAACCCATAGGCTGGCCCCGCCGATGATGGTGTTCTGGGGGGCGCCCTTCACGTCCGGCCAGTAGGGCAGCATGGAGGTCCGGAATTCGAACTTGCAGGTGCTTTTGAACCCGGCGTAGCCGGCCGAAGACTCGGTGTACATGGCCACCTCGCCGGAGGAGAACTTGGCGTTCCCGACGTTGGTGCGGCCGCCGTAGACGAAAACCTTGTCCTTCTGCCAGTCGGCCAGTTGCTGGATGTGCTTCACCTGCACTGGGCCGTTGAAAGAATAAGACGTATCCAGGCCCCCGAAGCCGTTGGCCTTGGTGCCGATGGGCACGTTGTGCCAGGCGCTGAGGTTTTCGATATGGATCCAGCCGTTCCACGCGGATGAAAAACCATACTGGCTCGCTCCGGCCGCTACCAGCTTCTTGGCGATTTCGCCCATGGTCAGCCAGGTCACGGGCGGCTTTTCAGGATCCAGCCCGGCTTTCTTGAATGCATCCACATTGTAATACAACACGGGGGTCGAGGAGTTGAAGGGCATGGAAATCATGCGGCCGTCGGCGGTGGTGTAATAACCCGTAACCGTGGGAAGGTAGATTTTGGGATCGAACGGCAGCCCGGATTCCTTCATGACCTCATAAACCGGTTTTACGGCACCCTTGGCGGCCATCATGGTGGCCGTGCCGACCTCGAAGACCTGCAGGATGTGGGGTGGGGCCTTAGCGCGGAAGGCCGCGATGCCGGCGTTCATGGTGTCCGAGTAGTTGCCCTTGTAGGTCGGCACCACCTGGAATTGAGTCTGAGACTTGTTGAATCCTTCGCAGATGCCGTTAACCCGCTCGCCCAGAGCGCCGCCGTGGGCATGCCACCAGTTGACGGTCACCGGCGCCGAAATAGCAATTGCCGGCACCATCAGCACCACGATCGCCGCCAGAGTCATCTTCATCATACGCAGGTGTTTCATGGCCTCCTCCTTTTCGCTTGATTTGGTTTAACCGCTGTTCACATTCCTACTGGAGTATTTGTTGCGCGTTTATTGCGATGGAAACCCAAAGCGTGTAAGAAGC
>CAZEKN010000217.1:0-4535 GCA_964512755.1 uncultured Desulfatibacillum sp.
AAAATTGAAAAAGCCGTCATCGGCTGCATCGAGGCCGGCATCGTCACCAAGGACCTCGTGCCGCTGATGCACCCCCAGCCGGCCGGCTACCAGAGCACGGAGGGATTCATCGACGCTGTGGCGGAGCGGCTGATGGCTTCGTAACAGGGCCGATCTCCGCGAGGCGCTTCATCCCGCCGTCGCTGCGGCGCACTGAAATCACGCCTTGCTCCGCGGGATTCGTGCGCCGGGATAGTGGCTTTGCTTCGAAGTCATTGGGCTGCAGTGATTTTTACAGGCCCCTTCAGAAGTCTGCTCCGCGCTTCAGGATCGCGGCGGCGGCGGAACCTGCGTGTGCAGGACGCCGGGAGGATCCTGAAAGTATTCCTTCATGGCCATGACGGCATAGGCCGCGGCGCGGGTTCCGATGAAACCCTCGTGGGCGACGACCACGGCCACCACCAGTTGCTTGCTGCGCTGCGGCTCGCGCGCGTAGCCCACAAACCAGTCGTAGCGCATCTCCCCGGTTCCATCCCCCATGGAGCCGGTTTTCCCGCCGATTTCCAGCCGCGACAGGACCTTGTCGCCGTGGTGCTTCTGAAATTCCCTATGGGCGGTCCCGGATTGCACAGTGGCCTGCATCAGCTGGCGCAGAACCTTCGCTGTGTCCCGGTCGATGGTCTGATCGCGGTAGACCGTTCGGCTCTGGTAGATCGTCTGGCCGGCATCGTTGCTGACCCAGTCCACAATCGTCGGCTCCACCCAGCGGCCCTGGTTGAGGATGGCGGCCACCATGGCTGCCCCGTGTAGCGGCGAGATCCGCGTCGTGCGGTTGTAGCCGCTCGCCACCTCCGCGAGCTCAAACGCCCCGTCGGCCAGTTCGATCCGGCTGGGGCGCAGCGGCAGTTCGAACTCGATCTCGCGGTTGAACCCGAAGGCTTCGGCGTAGGCTTCGATCACGTCCCGGCCGAGCAGGTTCGCGCCGAGCCGTCCGAAGACCGGGTTGACGGACTGGGCGAAGGAATCCTTCAATGAGAGCTGGTTGGCGTTCTTGGGCGGTCGGGCGTTGATCTGGGATTTGTAGAGCGTATATCGGTCGCCCGCGAAGCGCAGCATGTCGCCCGGGTTCAGGTCATGGGTTTCGACGGCCGCGGCGGCCGTGATGATCTTGAAGATGCTGGCGGCCGGGAAGCGGCTGTCCAGGCAGGGATTGCCGTCCGGATTGGATTTGTTGTAGCCCGCCATGGCCAGCACCCGGCCGTCGGCCGGCTCCATGGCCACGATCCCGATGTAGCGCGAATTCCGGCGGTCCAGCCGCGGAACGAGGGCCTGCTGCAGGTCGGCGTCCAGCGTGGTCTGCAGCGTGAAACAGGCCTGGACGTGCCGGAATTCGACCCGGCTGTCGGTCCGGTTCAGGACATTCACCCCGGCGATGAGCCCCTGCACGTCCGCCTTGGCCAGCGGCCGCGGCGTTGCGCGCGGTTTCGGCGCAACCGGTTTGGAACGCAGCTCCTCGCGGCCGGAGGGCCGCAATCCCACCATGGCGACGACAATCCCCGATACCAGGACCAGCCCGGCCGCAGCCGCAGCCAGGGCTTTCCAGCCGCGACGGACCGCCGGGCGGCGGCGCCGGGAGGGCGGCCGTCTGGCGGCGTTCAGCCGGGGGACGGCGATGGGAGCGGCTGAAGCGGGTTGGCATCGCAGATGGTACATAGGGTTCTCCTTATGAAAAGGGCGGCGACGGAACGCGGATCCGTTCGAGGAGTGCGCCGACATCCGGCCGGCTGCCCGTCGCCACCGATCGGGTGATGCAGGAATTGCTGACGCCGAGATGGCGCGCCACCTCCGCGCCCGAATAGCCGACCTCCCGGACGGCGATCCAGGCCACCGCGTAGCGCGCCAAGACCACCGGCCGCCGGCGGCTTCCGGAGCACAGCTCACCGGGTGAAACCCCGTGGCAGTCGCAGACCTGGCGGCAGATGCGGTCGATGTCCGGCCGCGCCGTTAATAGCCTCAGATTTCGGCGCTGGCGATCGTCCAGCCGATCGATGACGGTGCGCATGAAGTCGCCGTCGCCGAGAATTCTCTGATCGCAGGCCGTCGCCGGGCTGCGCCGCCGCAGCGCCAGGACCGCCGACCATCCTCCCTGGCTGCGCACCAGCCCTCCGCCGACCAGTTCCGGTTTGCGTCCGGCCCTGATACCGGCGCCCACGAAACAGCTGTAGGCCCGCCGCGCCAGGGAACCGGTTTCCCCGAACACAGCGAGCACATAATCGGTGTCCTGCCAGGGCCGGCTGACCCGGCCGTTGAGGGCGCTGTGGCCGCAGTAGGGATAACCCGCGAGCGCCTCCAGGCTCTTGACCAGACCGGCGCGCAGGGGGTTGAGATGGATATAGCGGACCAGTTCCTTGAGATAGCGGTCCTCCTGGCAGACAATCGATTTGAACCGGTTCTGGAACAAATGGCCGTGCCGGCGCCGGCGCTTGTTGAAATTGACAGCGTATCCGGTGAGCAGCCGGTGCATGCTGATGGATAAGGGCTGGAGCCGGGTCTTGCAGAGCAGATGGAAATGATTGGGCATCAGGGTCCAGGCGTAGACATCCAGTGCGCCGCCGTGGGCCAACGCGGCGAGCCGATCGAGAAAGTCGGTGCGGTCTGCGTCGTCCAAGAAGACCTTGCGCCGCTCGATGCCGCGGCCGATCACATGATGCAGCACGCCTGAAGCGTCTAATCGTGCGGATCTGGGCATACGGCCAGTATATCAAAAAGGGCGGTTCGAATAAATCATTTTCTGCATGAACGTCCCGTTTTTGGCGGGTTGACAAGTCCGCTGGAAACCGCGTATGGTTTCCGCCCGTGCGGCGCCGAGCCATCTGCGGTTCGCCCTGCCGAATCCTGCTTCCGAGCGGAGGAAACGATGTCGGACATTCTCGATGCCATCCGTGCCCGGGACCCCTGGGAAAAGGAATTCTACCAGGCGGTCAAGGAAGTGGCCGAAAGCGTGCGGCCGGTCCTTAAACGTCACCCTCATTACGCTTCCACCGCCATCATGGAACGCATTACGGAGCCGGAGCGGATCGTGACGTTTCGCGTGCCCTGGGTCGACGACCAGGGCCGCATCCGAGTCAACCGCGGATATGCGATTGAAATGAACAGCGCCATCGGCCCTTACAAGGGCGGGATGCGCTTCCACCCGTCCGTGAACCAGAGCATTCTCAAGTTCCTCGCCTTCGAGCAGGTGTTCAAGAACGCACTGACCACTCTGCCGCTCGGCGGGGGGGCGGCCGGCTGCGATTTCGAGCCCAAGGGCAAGTCTGATGACGAGGTCATGCGTTTCTGCCAGAGCTTCATGGCGGAGATGTATCGGCACGCGGGGGCGCACACCGACATCCCGGGCGGCGACATCGGCGTCGGCAGCCGGGAGATCGGCTATCTTTTCGGGGCTTACAAGAAACTCACCAACCAGTTCACCGGCGCCCTGACCGGCAAGGGGCTTCAGTGGGGCGGCAGCCGGTTCCGCCCGGAGGCGGCCGGTTACGGGTGCGTCTATTTCGCCGCGGAGATGCTGGCCACCCGCGGCATGGCCATCGAGGAGCAGACCTGCCTGGTGTCCGGCTCCGGCAATGTCGCCCAGCACACGGCCGAAAAGCTCATCCATCTGGGGGCCCGGGTGGTGACGCTTTCGGATTCCAGCGGGCATGTCTTCGACCCAGACGGCATCGACGCCGAAAAGCTGACTTTCGTCAAGCGGCTCAAGAACCTCCGTCGCGGACGGATCCGGGAATACGCCGACAAGTACCCCCATGCCGTCTACACGCCGGCCGACCCTTCGCTCGACCACAATCCGCTGTGGGGCCGCCGGGCGGACTGCGTCTTCCCCTGCGCAACCCAGAACGAGATCGGCGAAAAGGACGCCTACGCGCTCATCAACAACAGCGTCAAACTGGTCTGCGAGGGCGCCAATATGCCCTGCAGCTCGGAAGCCATCGCGGTTCTGCTCGGCAAGAAGATCCTCTATGCGCCGGGCAAGGCGGCCAACGCCGGCGGCGTTGCCGTGAGCGGGCTGGAACTGGTGCAAAACAGCATGCGCCTGAGCTGGTTGGGCGAGGAAGTGGACGAACGCCTGCGGATCATCATCCGGGAGATCCATCGCACCTGCCTGGAAGCGGCCGAGGAATATGGCACGCCGGGGAATTACCTCAACGGCGCCAACATCGCCGGGTTTGTCAAGGTGGTCAACGCCATGGTCGATCAGGGCGTGGTCTGATTGACACCGCTCGCCTGCAGGCCTACCTTATCGGGTAATGCAACGGAACGTGATGCGACCTGCATGCGAAAGCGCCAAGGATGCCTGCCCCCGACCGTCTGGTTCAGCAAATCCAACGCAACTGCGACATCTCCGATGCCCAGCACAGCGGCATCTTCTCGATCTGCGGGCTGGCGCTGCGGCTGCGGGACCTTTTCAAGTGGGAGCGGGGCCTGGCGCCCTGGGAAGAGGGCGATCCCGCGGCGGTCCTGGAGTGGATCGGCGCCCGCGAGTCCTACTGGGAAACGCT
>CAZEKN010000218.1:0-4522 GCA_964512755.1 uncultured Desulfatibacillum sp.
CTGGAAGAGCGCACGTCGATGAGATGGAGGACCCTATGGACAAGCCTTTGGATGAGCTTTTTGGAATGGTGCGGGACGCCGCCGCGCGCCTGCGCGGAGTGGCCCACCTCACCCCGGTCATGACCTCGCGCCACCTGAACGAACGCCTCGCGGCCGAAGTGTTTCTGAAATGCGAAAACTTTCAGCGCATCGGCGCCTTTAAATTTCGCGGCGCCTACAACGCCATGTCGCGGCTTTCAGCCGAGGAGCGCCGCCGCGGGGTCGTCACCTTTTCCTCGGGCAATCACGCCCAGGCCGTCGCGCTCGTGGGCCGGCTGCTCGGCATTGACGCCTGCGTGGTCATGCCCGCGGACGCGCCGGCCATCAAGCGCCAGGCGACCGAAGGCTATGGCGCCCGGGTCATTCTCTACGACCCCGAGGCGAGAAGCCGCGAGGAAATCGCCCGGGAACTTCAGCAGCAGCATGGCTACACCATGATCCCGCCCTTCGATCACATCGATGTCGTGGCCGGCCAGGGCACCGCCGCGCTGGAGCTCTGCGAACAGGCCAGCGGGCTCGACCTGCTGCTGGTGCCCTGCGGCGGGGGCGGGCTGCTGAGCGGCTGTGCCATCGCCGCCAAGGGGTTGAATGCAACGTGCCGGGTCTGCGGCGTCGAGCCGGAAGTGGCCGACGACGCCACCCGGTCGTTCTACAGCGGCAGCCTGCAGACCGTCAAAAACCCGCCGACCATCGCCGACGGCACACGCACGCCCAGCCTGGGAAAGATTACGTTCCCCCTGGTGCGGCGGTTCGTGGATGCCATGCAAACCGTGTCCGAGGACGCCATCCGCGACGCGGTCCGCTTCCTGTTCTACCGCCTGAAGCTCGTGGTGGAGCCTTCCGGCGCCCTGGGGTTGGCGGCGCTGCTGAGCGGCAGGACCCCGGCTCGCGGACGGGTGGGCGTCGTCCTGAGCGGCGGCAACATCGACGGCCCCACCATGCGGGCGATTCTGGCCGGCACATGCCCGGAGGACCGGAGGATCGCATGAAAATCTACACGGGCAGCGGGGACCGCGGGAAAACCAGCCTTTTCAGCGGCGAACGGGTGCCGAAGGACAGCGAGCGCATCGAGGCCTACGGCGACCTGGACGAGCTCAACTCGGTCATCGGCGTCTTGATTGCCGGCCTGCCTGTGGATGGCGGCGGTCTCCGGCCGGAGCTCCACGAAATTCAGTCCGAGTTGTTTGCCATCGGCGCCTGGCTCGCCACGGCTCCCGGTGCACCGGCGGCCGCGGCCCTGCCGCCGCTCGACCCGGACGGCGCGAAGGGCCTCGAACGCGGCATCGACCGGCTCGACGCAGACCTTCCGCCGCTGGCGGGGTTCATCCTGCCCGGCGGGCACCCCGGCGCCGCCTGGGCGCACATCGCCCGCACCGTCTGCCGCCGGACCGAGCGCCGCGTCGTTGGCCTCGCCGCCGGCGTAACGGAGGCCGCGGCCGCCGAGCAAATGAAGCATGCGATCGTCTATCTCAACCGCCTGTCCGACTATTTCTTTGTGCTGGCCCGCCACATCAACCGCCTTCAGGGCATCGAGGAACGCCTATGGAAACGGTGAGGCCTCCGGCCCTGCGTACGAAAACCGCCGGCCCGTTCACCGTTCGGGTCCTGGCCAACCGCCGGCTGTCCGCGAACGCGTTCGAGCTGACCCTGGCCAGACCGCCGCGATTCTACTTTACGGCCGGCCAGCGGCTGCGGCTGGAATACGCCGGCGCGCAAAGGGACTACTCGATCGTCTCCGCCCCGGCCGAAACCGACCTCCGGCTGTGCATCCGCCGGGTGGAGGGCGGCCGCTTGTCGGCACGCCTGGCGCATGCCGGCGCGGATGATCCGATGATGTTCACCGGACCGCACGGCTACTTCACGTTCAAGCCCTCCGCCCATCCGGCCGTGTTCGTGGCGACCGGCACCGGCATCGCGCCGTTCTGCGCCATGGCTGGCGCCGGGGTATCCGGGTTCACGCTGCTGCACGGCGTGGAGACGCCCGCCGACCTATACTACCGCGATTTCATCCAGCCGCGTGCGGCCGTATACGTGGCCTGCCTGTCCGCCGGCCGGCCGGCCGAGCCCGCTCACTATCCCGGATGGGTGACCGACTACCTGCGGAACTGCCTGCCGCCGCGGGCCTGCGATTTTTATCTCTGCGGACGCCAGGACATGATCCGCGATGCGACCCTTCTGGCCGACGAACGATTTCCGGGATCGCTCGTCTACACCGAAATCTTCTACTGAAACCGCAGGAGGACACGGATGGAGTTCGCTGTGACGAAGAAAGAGGCCGTCATCCTCGACCCCGCCAACGCCATGCAGCCCAGGACTATTCCGGTTGAGGTCCGGACGGACCCCCTCACGGGACGAACCACGCGCATCTGTCATTTCATGCGGCTGCAGTGGAAAAAACCCGACCTCGAAAAACTCGTGGCCGGAACCGACACCCACTGCCCTTTCTGCCCCGAGCGGGTGCTGAAGCTCACCCCGTGTTTTCCGGCGGACATCGCACCGGACGGCCGCTTCTTCCGGGGCGACCACGTGCTGTTCCCCAACCTGGCGCCCTATGACGGCCTGGGCGCGGTCGCCACCCTCGGCGGCCGCCACTACGCCCCCATGGCGGAGATCGAACCGGCGCGCATGGCCGAAGGCATCCTGCTCGCCATGGACTTCTACCGCCGCGTGCGGGCCATCGGGCACCCGGAGTCGGTTTACCACCTGCTCAGCTGGAACTACATGCCAGCCTCCGGCAGCTCTCTCATCCACCCGCACCTGCAGGTTTTTGCCAGCTCGAGCGCCCCCAATCAACTGCGCGAGGAACTGGCGGCGGCCGAGGCCTATTTCCGGGCGAACGGCCGCACGTACTGGGACGACCTGGTCCGGGTGGAGCGCGCCGAGGGCCGGCGTTTTCTCGGCCGCCGGGGCCGGATCTCCTGGCTGGCGAGCTTCGCGCCCTTCGGCGTCGCCGGCGACGTGGTCGCCGTGGTCGATGACTGCCGCGTGATGCTCGATCTGACCGAGGCGGATGTGGCCGGGATCGCCCGGGGCCTCGCAGCCGCGATGACCGCCTACGACCGGATGGGCATCTACAGCTTCAACGTGTGCTTCTTTCCCGGAGCCGAATCGAACCGGTTCGCCCGACTTCACATGGTTTTTTCGCCACGGATCTATTACAATCCGATCCTGGCCACGCCGGATACGACCGCGCTGCGCACGCTTTACGACGAAAGCATCTGCGTCGGATTTCCGGAGGAGATCGCCGCCATGATCCGGCCCGCATTTCAAGAGACCCCAGGCATGGACGGAGGCGCATAGATGCAGCCTCAAAAATTAGAGATCCCCGCCCCCGGCGGGCAGCACCTTTCGGCCATCCTGGATCTGCCGGTCGACGGCGCGCCCGTGGCCTACGCCGTTTTTGCCCATTGCTTTACCTGTTCGAAGGACCTGAAGGCGGTCTACCACATCTCGCGCACGCTCACGCGCGAGCGGATCGGCGTGCTGCGCTTCGACTTCACCGGCCTGGGCGAAAGCGGCGGCGACTTCGCGGACACCAGCCTGCGGTCCAATGTGGCCGACCTGATCGCCGCGGCCGAATTCCTGACCTCGCATTTCGAGGGCCCCCGGCTGCTGATCGGCCATTCGTTCGGAGGGGCCGCCGTACTGCAGGCGGCCGCCGCGATTCCATCCTGCCGGGCGGTGGTGACCATCGCCGCTCCGGCCGACCCCCGCCATGTCTTTAAAACCCTGGGCCCGGCCGCTGAAGCGATTGCATCCAGAGGCGAGGCCGAAGTCACTATCGCCGGCCGGCCGTTCACCCTGCGGAAAAAATTTTTGGACGACCTCGCGGGAATCGACCCGGAAGCCGCCATCCGAGACCTGAACCGGGCGCTGTTGGTCATGCACTCGCCGCTCGACGATGTGGTCGGGATCGAAAACGCCGCCCGCATCTTCCAGGCGGCGCGCCATCCCAAGAGCTTCGTCTCGCTCGACCAGGCCGACCACCTGCTCTCGAACCTGGCCGACTCCCGCTATGCCGGCGCCGTGATCGCAGCCTGGGCCCGGCGCTATCTGGTTCCGGCACCCGCTGCAAATGCCAAGGGCCCCGGACCGGATCAGCGCATCACCGCCCGCACGGGGCCGGGCGGGTTTCTGACCGAGGTCCTGGTGAATCACCACAGCCTGGTGGCGGACGAGCCGGTCCAGGCCGGCGGGACCGACCAGGGCCCGAGCCCTTTCGATCTGCTGGTCGCCGCGCTCGGCGCGTGCACCGCCATGACGCTGCGCATGTTCGCCGACCGCAAGGGCTGGCCCCTGGAGGCGGCCACCGTCCGCCTGACGCACGACAAGATTCACGCCGCCGACTGCGAGACCTGTGAAACCCGCGAGGGCATGCTGGACCGGATCGAGCGCGAAATTGACCTCGAGGGCCCGCTCGATGCCGATCAGAAGCAGCGCCTGCTGCAGATCGCCGACCGCTGCCCGGTGCACCGCACGCTCA
>CAZEKN010000219.1:0-4518 GCA_964512755.1 uncultured Desulfatibacillum sp.
TGGCGGTCGAAAAATTGCGCGCCGCTTTTTGCGCCGCTGTCGTTGCGGCGCTTTTGGCATTAACGGATCTTTCGGCCGCAGCGGATGTCCCGCTGCCGCCCGTCAATCTGGGAGAAACGAGTTTCCAGGACGGCATCGCGTTTCCGGGCTGGCTCGTTGAGGAAACTTTCGTCTATTACGATGCCAAAAGTTTCACCGACTCCAAGGGAAAGGACATCCCGGGCTCCAACCGCCTGACCGCCATGAGCGCCGTCACGCATGTGGCCTGGATTTCAAGCTTTCGCCTGCTGGGTGGCTTCTACGGGGCCGAGGTCCTTCTTCCGCTGGCCGATCTCGACGTTGATACCGATTTCGGACCCAACGGCCGGGAGCGCGGGATGGGCGACTTGATCGTGGGGCCTCTGTTCATCCAGTGGAGCGACAGCAAGCTTTTCGGCATGCCTTATTTTCACCGGTTTAATCTCGATTTCGTGCTGCCCACCGGCGAATACCGCCAGAATTCTCCGGTCAACGTCGGCAGTAACATCTATACCTTCAATCCTTATTACGCCTTCACCCTCATCCCGACCGAGCGCCTGGAGGTGAGCGCGCGCTGGCATTATCTGTGGTGCTCGGAAAACAGCAATCCCTTCGTGGGCTTGGGCGCCGACAACACCCAGCCCGGGCAGGCATTTCACGCCAACTTCGCCGCTTCCTACGAGATGTTGAAGGGTCTCCGGCTCGGCCTCAACGGCTACTACCTTCAGCAATTCACCGATGACCAGATCGACGGGGACGACCAGGCTGCATCCAAAGAGCGCGTTCTGGGCATCGGCCCCGGCCTCAAGTACACCTACGAGCGGCTGTCGCTTTACCTGAACACCTATTACGAGACCGCCGCGGAAAACCGGCCGGAGGGGCTCCGGGGCATCTTGCGACTGTCTATGGTGTTCTGACGGGGTTGTGAAACCACTTCTAATCATGGGTTGAACTCTCCCAGCAGGCAGGGAATCCGCATCATGAGAAAAGGGCTTTTTTTTATCGTAATTGGTTTTCTAGTAATTGCACCTTCTACTCTAATCCTTGCTGAGACTCTCCTCTACGATGACTTTTGCGGGAATATTGTGAGTTCCAGTAAGTGGCATATCCCAACCTGGGTGTCGCCGACGGATGGAACCGTCGTCGGCCAAACTCAGTTCAGGTTTACTCAAAATTCTTCGCTTCCGGCGGCCAAAAACGGCAATGCGATGATTGCGGTTGAAACTTACAATCCAACTTCGTTTTCTTTCTACGGTACCGATTTAAGAAGTAACCAATCGTTTGCGTTGGGGGCAGGGATCCACGTAACCGTGCGCGCTAAAATGAATACGACCACGCCAGGCATCGTCGGAGGCATCTTCTTATATGCGCTCAAACCGGGCAGCACCACCTACCATGATGAAATCGATTTTGAACTTCTCACCAATCGGCCCAATGGAGCACAAACCAACATTTACAGTAACGAAAAACTAGGCACCGGACATGTCCAATTCGTCCCCTATGCTTCAGGATCGATAACCGACTACCACACATACGAAATTAAGTGGGAACCCAACCAGGTATCCTGGTTTATTGATGGTAATCTAGTTCGGACCGACACAAGCCATGTGCCGACGGGACCTATGAATTTTCACCTCAACATCTGGGTGCCGGATCCGGGATGGCCTGAAGCATATGGCCCCAATTTAGAACCTGCGACATCGGCAAGCTCCAACCAAATTTTTTCAATGAGCGTCGACTCAGTTCATATCCAATCCATTGCGCCACCGTTAGCGGGTGAGTTGGCACACCCTTGCCCATAACTCGGCTATCGGAAAACCTGCTACACTGATAACGACTGAAAGCATACCTGCAGGCGATAAGATTTACAATATGGTAACTAAAGATTAACCTTGACATTAACATTTTTTGGGTTAAGATATGCTTAAAATACAAAACAAGCGGCTGCCGCCGCTTCCGGCGTCCTTTGAAGAACCGCCAGGTATGAGATGCCAAACCAACTGACTCCCACCCAGCAGCGCCTGATGGATTACCTGCGCCACAAAATCGCGGCGGACGGCCGGGCGCCCAGCCTGCGCCAGGCGGCGGCTGACATGAAGGTCAGCCACGTGGCCATCGCTCGGACCCTGCGGGTGCTGGAATCCAAAGGGCTGCTGAAGCGCGAGGGGCGCTATGGCCGCACGGTGCACCTTTTAAACTCCGCCCGCGAGACGGCGGCGTTGCAGCGCGGCCGCGAGGTGCCGGTCATCGGGCGCATCGCGGCCGGTCTGCCCATGTATGCCCAGCCGGAATGGGACGGCAGCGTTACCGTGGATGCCGAACTTTTCCGCGGCCAGAACCTTTTTGGCCTGCGGGTGCGCGGAGACTCAATGAAGGAAGCGGGGATTCTGGACGGGGATCTCGTTATCTGCGAACCGCGCCAGTACGCCCAGAACGGCGAGATCGTCGTGGCATTGATCCGCGAGGAGGCCACCGTGAAACGGTTCTTCCGTCGCACCGGCCACATCGAGTTGCGCCCGGAGAACCGCAACCACTTGCCCATGCGTTACGGTTTCAACGAAGTTCTCGTGCAGGGGAAGGTGGTGGGGGTGGTGCGCACCATGACGAGCGGTCCCCGGAAGGCGCCAGGGACGCTTCTAACGCCTTAACGCTTTTCCAGAAGCTGCGCATAAACAGGCGGCCCATGAACCACTCCACCCAGGGACTTCACGGCACCGCCGGCCCCATCCTGGTGGGCACGAGCGGTTACTCATACGCCGAGTGGATGGATGCCGGGTTTTATCCACCGGGCACCAAGGCCGGCGAAATGCTGTCCCTGTATGCCAGCCAGTTCGGCATTACCGAGCTCAATTTTACATGGTACCAGCTGCCCAAATCCCAGGCCATCGAGCGCATGGCCCGCTTGGCGCCGCCCGCTTTCCGTTTCACCGCCAAGCTGACCCGCACGTTGACCCACGAGGTCGATTCCGGCCAGTGGCGCGGCCACGCAACGCTTTACCGGGAGGGAATTGCGCCGCTGATGCAGTCCGGCCAGCTCCAGGCCGTGCTGTTGCAGTTTCCGCCCGGTTTTATCCGCAACCCCGCCAACCGTCGGTACCTTGCCGAATTGCTGGATGCGCTGGGCGGTCTGCCGCTGGCTGTGGAGTTCCGCGATGCATCGTGGGCGGCTGACCGGGTGTTTGCCGAATTGGAGCGCCGCCGCGCTACACTCGTGGCGGTGGACGCGCCGATGCTGCCCGATCTGTTCCCCCGGCTCGATGTGGTCACCAATCCGGACCTTTTTTACGTCCGCTTCCACGGCCGCAACAGCCGGGGCTGGCGCTCCGGCAACCTGCAGAAGCAGTTCGACTATGACTACAGCGACGATGAGTTGCGCGAGTGGGCCGCCGGCCCCATCCCCCGCATGGCGGCCCGGGCGGCGCAAGGGGTGATCTTCTTCAACAACCACGTCCGCGGCCAGGCTCCGCGCAATGCGGTGCAGCTGATCCGGCTGCTCGGGGCGGCTTCGTAAGAGGCCCAATGCCGGCGTTGCGCTTCGTCCCGCGCTCGCTGCGGCGTACAGGGGGTACGCCTCGCTCGGCGGGGACTCGCGCGCCTTGGCCTTGGCCCTCTTACGAAGCCGCAGGGTGCGGGCATTTCCGTTGTTGTGGGAGGCTTCCAGCCTCGATCATCGCGGCAAGATGCCGCTCCCACAAAAAAAACGACCGTGGCGATCCGCCGGCATCGAGCATCCCGTATCCAGTATCCGGCATCCAGCATTTCCTATGGACCGCAGCATCATCCATCTGAACGTGGCCGACTTTGCCGTGGCGGTGGAGCGGGCCATCGACCGACGGCTCGCCGGCCGGCCGGTCGTCGTCGCCCCGCCGGGCGCTGTGCGGGCGGCCGTCTATGACATGAGCGAAGAGGCGTACCGGGCGGGCGTCCGCAAGGGCATGGCGCTCGCCCGGGCGGTGCGCCTGTGCCGCGACGCCTGCATTCTGCCGCCGCACCCCGAACGCTATGAGCAGGCCATGCGCACGCTTCTGCAGCATGCGCTGCCCTACTCGCCGCGCATCGAAGCCGGCGACATCGACGGCCATCTCTTCATCGACGCGACCGGCACCGGCCGCCTCTTCGGTCCCCCCCAAGATGTTGCCGCGCGTCTGCGCCGGGAGATCCGCTCCCGCCACTGCCTGGGCCCCATCTGGTCGGTGGCCCCCAACAAGCTGGTAGCCAAGGTGGCCACCCGGCTGGTCAAGCCCGAGGGGGAATACATCGTCGCGGCCGGCGAGGAGCGGGCGTTTCTCGCCCCCCTCGGCCTGGAACTGATTCCGGGCATCGAACGCGATGACCTCATTCGCCTGCGCGAGTTCAATCTGCGGCAGGCCCATGAAGTGGCGGCCCTGCGCCTGGAGGACCTCCAGGTGCCGTTCGGAAGCCGCGCGATGTGGCTCTACGAAACGGTCCGCGGCATCGACGCGTCCCCCGTGCGGGCGGTCGGAGAAAAACCCACGGCTA
>CAZEKN010000220.1:0-4517 GCA_964512755.1 uncultured Desulfatibacillum sp.
CCAAAACGCCGACGGGAGGCAGGCCGAGCGAGAGCTCGAGCTCCTCCCTCAGCAGCTTGCGGGCGGCGGTGTTGAAGCTGATGAGGCAGAACCCCTCGGCCCGGCGCTTCCAGAGCAGGGTGGGCAGCGGGCAGCTCTGGTAGAGGAAGCGGTACCCGGGATCGCCGGCTGCCGGCAGGACCGCTAAGTCGGCTGGCTCGTCGACCGGCTGGATGAACACGATGCGCAGGCCGGATTCGTTGCGCACCGAGGTGAACCGGCAGGTTTCCGTGCGGCCGTCCCGGGGGGTGATCATGGCCTCCCGGAGGCGAATGACCGCCGGAGGCGACGCGCTGCGCGGCTTGTCCAGGAAAATTCTGCGGTATTCCTCGTTGGGGTAGTCCGGTGGATCCAGGCGGCGATGTCCGGGATCTCGCCGGCGGCGTAACCGGTGATCTGCTCGAGCCGCGCATTGAAGAGCAGAATCCTGCCGCCGGGCCGCCTTACCCTCGGGTACTGATATCCGTCGATTCATACTGGCCTGACCAACTCTCCGCCGGGATGGCTCCGGTCTTGATTGGCCGGGCCGCGTCCGGCGCCCTCAACCCCGCCCGGTTCATTTCCGAATGACTCCCGTCGCGTTCAATCGAATTGCTGCCGTGCCGGAAAATAGCTACAGGCACCGGCTGGGTTCTTCAAGAATTAATCCGATCCGGCCGCATGATTTCTTTACTCTTCAATCCCGCTTTGTTAGTATTAATCACTTCCAGCCGCGCAATACGCGAGGCTCGGTCGCGTCTGCCCTATTCTAGCGGCGCTGACAAGGGTCAACGATATCAGCCCAATCTCAGGAAATTCAAAGGAGAATCCATGACGGCGAAAAAGCTCGAAATCGGCGTGGCAATGCTGCTGCTGGCGCTGGTTCTGCCGGGGTGCGGGGGACCCGAGGAGAAGAAGGCCACGTTCTACGCCAAGGCAAGGGAGCTCTACACCAAGGGAGACACCGTCAAGGCCCGGCTCGAGGTCGATAACGCCATCCAGATCGATCCCAAGTTCGCCGACGCCTACCACCTGCTCGGCCTGATCGAGCAGAAGGACGGCAACTTCAAAGGCGCCTTCGGCGCATTCTCCAAGGCGATCGAGCTCAACCCGGAGTTGACCGCGGCGCACGTCGAGGTGGGCCGGCTCCATCTGCTGTCGGGTGCACCCGACAAAGCCCTCGAAAAGGCCCAGGCCGCTCTGGCCAAGGAGCCCGCGAACCCGGAGGCCTTGCTGCTGCAGGGCTCGGTCTTCATGGTCCAGAAAAAGCCGAAAGAGGCCGCCGCGATCTTCGAGGGGCTGCTGCAAAAGGGCGATAAAAAACCCGAGATCTTCCTGGCGCTGGCAACCGCCTACTCCCAGACCGGCAGCGCCTCCCAGGCCGAGAAAGCCTTTGCCGACGGTCTCGCCGCTTTCCCCAGCTTCACGGCGCTGCGCCTGGGCCTCGCCCAGTTCTACGCCGAGCGCAGGCAGCCGTCCAAGGCCGAGTCCGAGCTGCGCAAGGTCATCGAGCTCGAGCCGGACAAAGCAATCCACAAGTTCAACCTGGCGAACTTCCTGTGGACGGAAGGCCGGCAGGCGGCCGCCATCGATCTGATCGCCGCCACCGTCGCCGCCGAGCCCGCCAACGAAACCATCTGCGAGATGGCCGCCCGGTTCTACATTTCCAAGAACCAGCTCTTCGAAGCCGCGAAGATCCTGGACACAGGAATCGGGAAGAACCCCGGCAGCTTCCGGCTGAGGATCCTCCTGGCCGACGTCTTCCTCAACCAGAACAACCCCGCGAGGGCCGTCGAGATCCTCGAAAAATGCCTGACCCCCACCAGAGACCCAGACGATCCGGGGGTCCTGCAGGCCAAGATCGCGCTGGCCCGGGTGCATCTCCAGCTCCGGCAGACGGCCAAGGCCGAGACCTACGTCGGCCAGGTCTTGGAAGCCAACCCAAAGAGCGTCGAGGGCCACCTCGTCAAAGGCGAGATCTTCCTGACCAAGGGCGACGGCCAGAACGCCGTTGCCGAGTTCCGAACGGTGGTGGGCGAGCAGCCCCAGTTCACCCCAGGCTATATCCGGCTCGCCGGCGCCCATGCGCTCAACCGCGAGTTCGACCTGGCCGTCCAGACCCTGCAGATCGCGCTCAAGCTCGACCCCAAGTCCAAGGAGGCCCTGCAGACCCTCGCCCGGGTGTACGCCGCCAAAAAGGACATGCCCGCGGCTGAGGAGCAGCTGCGCCGGATCGTCGACAACGACCCGGGCGACCTGGCAGCGCGCGCCAGCCTGGGGGATTTCCTGGCAGCGACCAAAAAGAGCACCCCGGCCGAGGATGCCTACCGGGCGATCGTGCGGCGCGCGCCCCTGTCCCCGCTGGGCTACCTCAAGCTGAGCCGTCTGTACCGCGCGCAGAACAAGCCCAGGGAGGCCCTTGCGCAGCTCGAGGAAGGCTACCGCCGGAACCAGGTCTCGGTCGAGCTCCTGACCGAGCTCGTTCAGACCCAGATCCAGCAGAAGAAGCACGGGGCCGCGGTGGCGGTCTGCACCAAGCGCATCGAGGACAACCCGCGCGACATTTTCGCCTACAACCTGCTCGGATGGGTCTACACCGACCTGAAGAACTACCAGGAGGCCGAAGCGGCCCTGAAGAAGGCGATCGAGATGCAGCCGCTCTGGCCGGCCCCCCACACCAACCTGGCCAGCCTCTACCTGCTGCAGGGCCGCAAGAACGAGGCGATCGAAAAGCTGCAGGCGGGCATTGCCGCCAATCCCAAGGACTACTCCCTCTACCTCTCGCTCGCCCTGCTCTTCGAACGCGACAAGGACTACGCAAACGCCATGCAGGTCTACGAGTTGGCTTTGAAGGAGAACCCGGGGTTCTGGTTCGCCTCGAACAACCTAGCCTTCCTCATCGCCGAGACGGACAGCGCGAAAGCCGGGATCGAGCGCGCCAAGAGCCTTGTGGAGGATGCCCTCAAGGCCCGGCCGAACGAGCCGGCGCTACTCGACACCCTGGGCTGGGTGTATTTCCGGATGGGGGATATCCAGCAGGCGCGCAACCTGATCGAGCAGGCCCTCTCGGCCTCTCCGGAAGAAGGGGTCCTGAACTACCACATGGGGGCCGTGCTCGCCAGGCTCGGCCAGAAGGAGGAGGCCCGCGAGAAGCTCGAAAAGGCGCTCGCCGCAGAGACCGACTACCCCGGTCGCGCCGATGCGGCGCGGCTGCTGAAGGATCTGACCTGACCGGTGCAGAGGGGGATTGAATGCCATCGCCCCGAATTCCTATCGTCCGGCTGCTGTTGATCGTCTGGCTGGCGGCGCTGCCGCTTAGGGCCGCCGCCCAGGAAACCGCTGTGGCGGATGACTACGTTTTCGGCCCGGGGGATCTCCTCAACATCGCGGTGTGGAAGAACCAGAACTATACCGGTTACGGCAGAAAAACTTTTACCAAACCGCTGAAACTTATTTCAATGGCTCAGTTAATCGCCGATGGAACCGCTGCAATCCCCGCGAATCACCTTGATCGTCGCGGGTAACCATTCGCTTGGATTGCAAGTTGATCGTCCATCAATCACAAGTTTGAGCAGAGGGACTGATGACTTTTCCAGGGCAGTATTTCCGGGCGGGGGCCGGCGCGGTAATCCTCAACGAAACCGGACTCGTTTTCGCTACTGAACGCAAAGGAATCCCTGGATCATGGCAGCTGCCGCAGGGCGGGCTCGATCACGACGAAGAGCCCCTTCAGGCCATATACCGCGAGCTTTTCGAGGAAACCGGCATTCGGGAGAACGACCTGGAACTCATTCAATACCTTCCGGAGCCTATGGTCTATGAATTGCCGGTTGAAATTAGAAAGTCCAAGACCGGACGGGGCCAGGTTCAATATTGGTTTCTGTTTCGCTACAAGGGTGATCAGAACACCATCGACATCAGCGGAGGCGGCGAGGCCGCTTCGTGGCAGTGGATGCCTTTCGGCAGCTTGAAAAATATCGTCGCCGCCTTTCGCAGGCCGCTATACGACAGGTTGTACGACCGTTTCCAGGAATATTTCCCAACGCATAGCGATTCCTGAAACTTTCGGCGAGATCGCCAACCGTCATTTGGCACGACCCGCATTGAAAACAGGCTGGCCGGAACTTGAGGAAGCGCGTCCGCACAGAATATCCGGTTCGCGCGGGTCAATCCCTGTGGGAATACCCGGCGTAGATGATGGCGGCGATGATGCCGAGAAGGGCCAGGGAAACAAACGAAATCAGAACGTATTGAGCGAGTCCGTAATGGAGGATCATATTTCACCTCCTGTTCAGGTGGGTGGATAAAGTTAAGACCTAACTATGAGAACACAACTTTTCCGCTCAAACTAAACGGGCGACCTTGCGGCCGCCCGGTTGCTGCGATGTAGGGAAGCGGATGAAATATTGACGCTGTACCTCGCTCGGACGGTTGATAAGCCGCCCTTTGGCTTCAGCTCTCATCCCTTCCCCCGGATCACGGTGTTTGGTGACCCGTTA
>CAZEKN010000221.1:0-4490 GCA_964512755.1 uncultured Desulfatibacillum sp.
TTTATCCGCTGCGAAGCGCCTTCGCGGCGGCCCGTCCGCAGGCGGGCGCGCAGGTCGAGGGCATGGTCAACAAGGCTGAATTCATGGCCCGCAAAAGCGTTTTGGAAAAACTGATAGATGCCCAGCCGAAAGCCGAGCTTTGGTGGGACTCCTCACCGCTGGTCTTCGCGAGCTGGCGCCGCCGGATGATCGAAAAGGCCTCCGATCCGGCAGAAATGGCGGCCTGGCTGGATCGTCTCTACAGCCCATCCAACCTCCCGGCGGACAACCTTTTCCGGGGCGTCACCACCAATCCACGGTTGAGTTTCAACGTCATCAAGGACGACCCGGCTTACTGGTCGAGTTGGATCGATGCCTTCATCCGCTCCCGGAACTGCCGCGACGCCGAGGTGGTGTTTTGGGAGACCTACAAGGAGATCGCCGGCCGCGGAGCCCGGCTGCTCCGGCCCATTTTCGAGGCCAGCGGCAAGACCCACGGTTTTTTTTCCGCCCAGACCGATCCGCGCCGGCGCCACGACGTTGAAAAAATGGTCGCACAGGGCCTGGAGCTGCATGCGCTGGGACCCAATATCATGATCAAGATTCCGGGAACGGCCGAGGGGTACGAAGCCATCCGGCGGTTGACCGCTCGGGGCATCCCCACGAACAACACCGTCTCGCTGGTTATCTCCCAGTTCGTCGCCTGCATGCAGGTGGTGTCTCAGGGCCTGGCACAGGCACGAGCCGAAGGGGCGGACCTGACCGGATGGCGTTCGGTCATCACCATCATGAGCTCGCGTTTCGGCACCCAAGGCGCCCTGGAGCAGGAAGCGGGCGACATCGGCCTGGAATTGAACGAAAGCGATGTGCGCTGGGCGGAGATCGCCCTCATCAAGCGCGCTTACGATCTCGTCCGGCGGAACCCGGATTACCCCGGCAAGATCCTGATCAGTTCGATGCGGGTGAGTCCGGTGGTGGACGGCACCGCCCGCGTCTGGCATCTTGAAAAGATGGCCGGCGCCGACATCGTCTACACCTTGCCGCCGTCTTTCCTGGAGGCGCTGCTGCTCAACGTCCCTGACCTCGAATTCAGCCGTCAATGGGACGAGCCCGTACCGCCGGACGTCCTGTCCCGCCTGCTGCGGATCCCCTACTTCGAGCGCGGGTACCGCGAAGACGGCTATTCCAACGGCGAATTCAATGCTCATCCCGCTCTGGTCGCCACGGCCCGCGAGTTCAGCGCCGCCACCCGCGGCATGGTGGACTTCATCGCCGAACGCATTCGTTTTTCGCTTGACTAAACCGTCAACATCGTAAATTGATAATGGTTCGCCGGCTCTCCGGCTGGAGATGCCCCGACTGCATTCTGGGAGATCATTATGCCAACTCCGCCTGCCGCAGGCGGGTCGCCTCGGCCGACCGAGCCGATCCTGCTCGGCATGTACCGCAACATCTACGCCACCCGGCAATTCGAGCTCAAGTGCATCGAGCTCTACCGGCAGGGACTGATCCGCGGCTACCTGCACCCGTACATCGGCCAGGAGGCCGTCGCCGCCGGGGCCTGCGCAGCCTTGAACGCTGCGGACTACATCGTCAGCACGCACCGCGGCCATGGCCACTGCATCAGCAAAGGCGCGGACTTGAAGTTGATGATGGCCGAAATCATGGGCAAAGCCACAGGCTACTGCCACGGGCACGGCGGCTCGATGCACATCTCCGACAAGCGGGTGAACAACCTGGGCGCCAACGGCATCGTCGGCGCCGGCATCCCCATCGCCACCGGTGCCGGCATGGGGATCAGGGTCCGCGGAACCGACCAGGTCGTGGTGGTCTTCTTCAGCGACGGAGCTTCCAACAACGGGGTCTTTGCCGAATCCCTGAACCTGGCCGGTATCTACGGGCTGCCGGTGATCTATCTTTTGGAAAACAACCACTACGCCGTCTCCACTCCGATTGAATGCGCCACCGGCTGCTGCGACCTGGCCGGCCGGGGTCCGGCTTACGGCATCCCCGGCATCTGTGTGGACGGGAACGACGCCCTCGCCGTCTACCGGGAAACCGCTGCCGCGGCCGCGCGTGCGCGCCAAGGGCAGGGCCCGACCCTGATCGAAGCCAAGACCTATCGCCACGGCGGCCATCATGTGAACGACCCCGGCCTGTACATGGATCCGGCGGTTCTGGCGGAATGGAAGGCACGCGATCCGTTGCTCCTGACGCGCCGGGCCATCGGCGACGACGCCCGGTCCGCTGAAATCGAAGCGCAGGTGGATGCCGACTTGGAGTCGGCGATCGCTTTCGCCACGAACAGCCCCGAGCCCTCCGTGGACGCCTTCCTTGCAAGCATCGAGGATCGATAAGGAACCCTTGAAATGATCGAAATGATGTACCGCGAAGCCCTGCGGCGGGCCATCGACGAGGAGATGCAGCGGGATCCGCTGGTTTTCTTGATGGGGGAAACCATCGCCGAACGCGGAGGCTCCTACAAGGTCACCGAGGGCCTGTGGCAGAAGTACGGACTCCAACGGGTCATCGACACGCCGATCGCCGAGGCATCCTTTACGGGCATGGCGGTCGGCGCGGCCCTGGTCGGCTGCCGGCCGGTCATCGAAATCCTCTTCATCGACTTTGCCATGCTGGCCATGGACCAGATCGTCAACCAGGCGGCCAAGTACGATTTCATCTCCGGCGGCCAGGGCACGGTCCCCATGGTCATCAGGACCCAGGGGGGCGCCGGCAACGGCCTGGCGGCTCAGCACTCCCAGAGCCTCGAGGCGCTGTTCTACCACATCCCGGGGCTCAAGGTCGTGATGCCGTCCACCCCTCACGATGCCTACGGCCTGCTGAAGGCCGCCATCCGCGATGAACACCCGGTGGTGTTCATCGAGCACAAGCTGCTGTACATGACCAAGGGGCCGGTGCCGGAGGAGGAGATCGTCATTCCCCTGGGCCGGGCCGACATCAAGCGCTCCGGCACGGATGTCACCCTGGTGACCTACTCTCACATGACGCTGAAATGCCTGGAGGCCGCAACCCTGCTGGAATCCGAAGGCATCAGCGTGGAGGTCGTCGATCTGAGAACCCTCTCGCCCCTGGATAAAGATACCATCCTGAGCTCGGCCCGCAAGACCGGGCGGGTGATCATCGTGCACGAGGCCGTCAAGCGCGGCGGCATCGGCGGAGATCTCGCGGCTATGCTCATGGAAGAGGCCTACGACGATCTGGACGGGCCGGTGTTGCGCATCGCCGGCCGCAACACGCCGATCCCATACAATCTGAACATCGAGAAGGCCTGCATTCCTTCGGTGGAGGATATCGTCGAGGGCGTGCTCCGCGTGGTGTAAGCAGCAATGGCGACCAACATCATCATGCCCCAGGGTGGGCAGGACATCACCGAGGGTCTGGTGGTCCGCTGGTTCAAGAAAGAGGGCGAGCCGCTGCGGCGCGGCGAGGTCATCTGCGAGGTGGAGACTGAAAAAGCCGTTTTCGAGGTGGAAGCGCCGGGCGACGGCGTGCTCCTGAAGATCGTCGCCCCGGCCGGCACGAAGGTACGGGTCTTCGCCGTGATCGGAATCGTAGGAGTGCCGGGCGAAGCAATCGATTCCGATCTGCCCGACACCGCTCCCGCGCCGGCCGATCATGCGATTGATATCGCAGCCATTCGCCGCCGTGCGGCGGGCCGGGCGGGAGACCCCGAAAAAGCCCCCGCCTCCGGGAGAGCCCGCCGGCTGGCCTCTGAAAGAGGGGTGGACCTGAGCGATGTCACCGGAAGCGGACCGGGGGGGCGTATCGTCGAGAAGGACATCCTGCTCCACGTGGAAAAACGCAAACTCCCGGTCGAGGCATTGCGCGGCCGCAGCACGCCCCTGTCGCCGATGCGCCGTACGATTGCTCGGCGGATGGGACAGAGCAAGCAGACCATCCCTCATTTCTACGCCACGATCTCTGCGGATGTCACCGCGGCGTTGGAGCGGCGCGACCGACTCCAGCGCGAGACCGGCGCCGACATCTCCGTGACCGATCTGATCCTCAAGGCCACGGCCCTGGCGCTGAGAGCCTTTCCGGCCATGAACTGTCGGCTTCAGTCGGATCAGATCGTTTGGCTGGAGGACGTCAATATCGGAATGGCCGTCATGCGGGATGACGGCGTGATGGTGCCGGTCCTCACCCGCGTAGATCGCCTGGGGCTTGAGGATATCGCCCGCCGGTCAGCCGAAGCCGCGGCGGCCGCCCGGGCGGGCAGGCAGGCCGGCCTGGAGCCGGCGTGTTTCACGGTCAGCAACCTGGGCATGCTCGGGGTCGACAGTTTCACTGCCATCATCAATCCGCCGGAAGCCGGCATTCTGGCGGTCGGAAGGATCGAAAAACGGCCGGTGGTCAAGAACGACGAGGTTTGCATCCGCAGCATGCTGACCCTGACGCTCTCGGTGGATCACCGGATCGTGGATGGCGCTCTTGCGGCAAAATTTATCGCCCAGATCCGGCATCACCTGGAGAATCCCCTCACCCTTTGA
>CAZEKN010000222.1:0-4428 GCA_964512755.1 uncultured Desulfatibacillum sp.
TGTCGATCTCCCAGATCTCGTCCCAGGTGGTGACCTCCACCCAGTTGGCGCCGTTGTCGACCGAGACGTAATAGACGATGTCGGTCTTGCCGGCGCAGGCCATGTTGTCGTAGACCGTCAGCGTGACGCCGGTGTAATAGTCGCCGGCGTTGACGGGCGTGATCGCCTGTTTCAGGACCGACTGGCCGCCCGTGCGCCGCTCGATATGAAAAATCATGTCGTTGTGGTCCGTGTCGCCGCCGCCCATGAGGTCCTCCCACCCGAGGATCCACTCTTTGGACTTGTTCAGCGGCACGCCGACCAATGCATGCGGGAATTTCTGGTTCCGGGTGATCGGCATGCTCGCCTGGGCGCCCGTGAAGTCCAGCCCGAAAACCGAGTTCACCCGGGTCAGGGCGGTGGCGTTCATCCAGTTGCTGGTGACATAGCAGGTGCCCTCCGTGGTGTTGGGCAGCCCCAGGTTATAGAGCTTGGTGAAAGTGGCGTCGGTGCACCCACCGGAGTAGACATCCGTGTTCCAGTCTTTCTTGGTGTAGACGTAGTTGTTGTCGTTCGGGTTGTCGGAGTTGATATGCAGATAAAAGACGATCTCGGTGCCGGCCGCAAAGGTCCCGAGATTGACGCGGTTGATGAACACGCCCTGGGTGGCCGCGTCCGGCCAGCTGGCGCGGTTGTCGAGGATTCCGTCGTTGTTGTTGTCGTTAACGTTGCTGTAGATTTCGTGCCTGGTCCCAGTGACGCCCTCGCTGGCCAGCATCCAGCCGAAGTCGTTCATCGTATAGCCGGCGCCCTCGTAGAAGAAGGTGGCCGAGACCTCCTGGGTGAACGGAATGACGATGTGATTGGGGTCGATGGAGTAATAACCGGTGTCCAGATACAGCGTCTTCTGGGCCGAGACCCCGACGCTGATGAGGTCGAAATCGGCGGCATCGAAGCCGGTGTTGCTGTAGTGGACGTTGATATTCTGGGCGCAGCCGGGGATCGTACCCGACGGCGGAGGGGTCACGGTTCCGCTGTTCAGCGGCACGTATGCGACCGTGATTTCGTGGTCCTGGCTGATGCTGGTGAAGGTGTACTGGCTGTCGGTCAGGGTGACCACCGCGCCGTCGACCCGCACCTCGCTCACCTTGTAGCCGCTGGCCGGGGTCATGGTGTAGGTCTTGCTGGTGCCGCTTTCCACCATGGCGATTCCGTTCGGAGTGATGGCGCCGCCGGTACCGGCCACGGCCGTGATCTGATAGTACACCGGCGCGGCAATGGTTTCTTCGGCGCCGAGCGAATAAAACGTGGACGGAGAGTTCTGGTTGTTGTACTCGGTCCGGATCCAATCGACCGAGCGATTGGTGGTGGCGATCCGCACCTCGTCCATCTTGCCGTCGAAACGGCGCTCGGCGGGATAAGGCCTCCCGAGTCGGAACCCCGTATTCCAGTCTCCGCGTCCGGTCTCGGACGTGGTGCTCGTGTCGTTGCCCCGTTCGACGCCGTCGACGTAAAGCCTGGCCGTCGGCGTACCGCTCATGCTGCTGACAACCACGGCTGCATGGTGCCAACTGCCGGTTTCGGAAAAGCCATAGCTGATATTCAAGGGATTGCCGGCACTGGCCTGGCGGTAGCCCAAAAAGAAGGCGAGGCGATTATCATAGTTGGTGTTGCTGTTCAGGTTGCCCAGCGTCAGGTGCATCTCCTGCTGGCTGCCCCAGCCGTTGCCGTCGTTCTCTCCCTGCCAGATCAGGTGATGGGCGAAATTGGTGGCGTCGGCCTTGAACCAAAGGCTGATGGTGAAATTATTGGCCGTGTTGAGGTCCGTACTCGCAGTGGACACGTAGCCCGATGTGCCGTTGAACTCCCGGCCTTTGGCAAACTTGCCGGCCACGTCGGTCGTACCGTTGTCGGTTCCGTTGTTGGCGCTGCCGGTGCTGTCCAGGACCGAGTTGTTGAGGTGCCAGACCCCTTTATAGTTGGAATCCCAGACCGAGGCCGGGTTCTCCTGCAGTGTGGTGACACTGCTGTCGCCGTAGTACATGTAGATGACCGTATCGGCGGACGACGAGAGGGCCGGAACCTTCACCCAGGCGGTCAGCTGGCCGGTGAGGGGATAATAGCTCTCGATTTCGTGGGGCAGCGGAGTAGTGCCGTCGGCGCCGCGGAAGACGATGTCGTAGCCGTTGCTGTTCTGGACATGCCCGCCGTTTGCGACCGTGCGCAGTTGATTGTCGGAGGCGATCGATACCAGCACCGGGAAATCGGCGACGCTGCCGGCGACGCTGGCCGCCTGGATGGTGATGGCCTTGCGGTAGCTGTAGGCCGCATCCGCCGTCCGCCCGGTGAAAATAAGTGCGAGCATCACGCCCAGAAGACAAATCATTTGCGATGCCCAACCCGGCTGTGCGTTTCGCTTATTGAAATCGACAGCGTTCATACGCTACCTCCTGAAGATTCATCCTCTAAGCGGCCCCGCCGACCAGCTGTCAGATGGTTTCGGCTGCGGCGACGAGCCGTTTTTTAGTTTGTTAGGATCCTGCCGTTCCTGCACCCAAGAAACCACGCTGCTATTTCTTATCCGCCCACATGCAGCGACTGCGCTCCGAACCCCGGTGCGCTGAAGCTGATGGCATTGGCGTCGTTGGAGGTGTAGTTCTTGCCGGAGCCGCCGCCCTCCTGGGCGTTGTACCCGTGAATCGGGTCGCTCGTGGCTGTAGCGGTCACCAGGGTTTCAATGCTGCAGCTCGAATTCTGCGGACCGACCGCGTCCGATCGGATGAAGATCATCCCGTCGGAGTCCGTGGCCGGATCCGCGTCGTCATTGTTATCCCATACGGTGATCGTGTAGGTGTTTCCGTCGATGGGCTGGTTCGAGGTCCAGATTACCTCAGGCGCGCCGACCGTGGCGCCGTTCAAGGCGAAGGACCAGTCCGGCCTTCCCATCACGGCCATCACGGCGATATTGGCGGGCGTCCGCAGGGTGTTTTTGAAGGCCTCTTTGACATGCTCCAGGCCGGCTTCGGCTGAATAGAAGACTCGCTCATAAAGCATGAAATTGGTCGCCGTGCGTCGCTCTGTGGTGCTGGTGCTGATCGCGGCGATGCCGATGATCGTCACCAGCGCCAGAACCAGAACCGCACCGAAGATGGCAAATCCGCGCTGATCCGCAAGCGTCTTCATCGTTTTGTTCATGGTAGCGTCCTTTCGCGCCATGCCGGCAGAAGCCACACCCAACGGTTTACAGCCCCTGACCTTTGATGAACGAAATCGTCACCGGCCGCGCGTTGCGGTTGTCAGAGTCGACCGTGAGGGCGATCATTTTGACCGGGATTCCGTCATAGACCGGGTCGCCCACGGCCGGAGTCGTTACATTCCACTGCACGCGATAGGGGCCGATCACCTGCTGGTGGGGGTTGTCGGCCGCGTCCTCGCTCAGGTCGTCGTGGTCATAGGGAGCGACGATCAAGCGTTCCATCGTATGGACGGCCACCCCGGTCGCCTCGCTTTGTATGCGGGCTCCCGCATTTTGATTGATAGCGGAAATTTGCATGGCGAGAACCGCCAGAATGCCGATCGAAAATACCGCCAAAGCGATCAGGACCTCGACCATGGTGAAGCCCGCTGTTTCGGTCGCCACAGATAGGGTTTGTTTTTTCAGCGTTGGCGCGGTGCGCATGGAATCACTCCTTATCGTTGAGCCAATGCTTTTCATTAAACTGCTCCGGGTCATGCCTTCGTCGGCAGAGATTAAGACGGATTGCGCGCCGTGATCATGCTATTGAACAGGCTGCGCTTGAAGCCGTCGTTGGCGGCGATCCGGTGCGGACCGACCACGAACGCCTGGGCCTGGGCGCTGCGGCCTTTCATGGGGGCCTGCGAGCGTGTCAGGAGCCACACCTGAACGGCGCGGACGAGGTCGCGGTCCATATCGGCGATTCCGGCGGAGGCCAGGGTGTCGCCGTCCTCGTCGTCGTCCTGGTCGATCAAGCCGTCCATGTTGGTGTCCAAATGGCGGTCCAAACGGCCGTCGCCGTCGGAATCATACGCCCAGACGACGATTCCGCCCGGAACCCCAGGGTAGGTGTCCAACGCTCCGTCGCCATCCTCGTCGAACGCATAGGCGAACGCGACCGCATGGACATCGAACGCCAGGGGCTGAAGCCCCGTGCCCGATCGGTGTTCGCGCCCCAGTGCGGCCGCTCCGGTGTCGGCGATGCCGTCTCCGTCGCCGTCCTCCGCATTGTCGAAGCCGTAGGTGATGTTCTCGTTGTCGTCCAGATCGTCGCCGTCGCTGTTGATGTCCAGCGTGAAGTTCACCTGATCGGCGCGCACCGTCAGGAAACCGCGGACGCCGGTCAATTCAGGCCCGTCGTCGCGGCTGCCGTTGCCGTCGTTGTCCAATCCGTCCCACGCCCATGGATTGTAATTCGCCATCCGGATCTCACG
>CAZEKN010000223.1:0-4413 GCA_964512755.1 uncultured Desulfatibacillum sp.
TCGCCCAGTAGGCGTCGGAGTCGGGCGGCCCGAACAGATGCGGGACGAGCATGGTTTTGTTGACCGTGTCGTACGGTTGCTTGCCGGTGTGGACCTTGAACGGCGCGATTCGGGCGTTGGGGTCGTCGGGGCGGCCCACCGGCCAGTTCAGCGCTACGGGTTTGGTCGGGTCGATCGGATCCTTGAACGAGACGGCATCGATGCGGCCGCTGTACCAGAAGTACTGCGGCCTGACATTTTTCTCCCAGGTGAAATTGCCCTTCTGGGTGTCGTAGACCGGAGGGCCCAGCGGCCCTTTTTCTTTGTAGGGCTTGCCGTCTTTCTTCTGGCCGGCCGTGGACCAGTCCCAGCGCATCTTGGTGGGCAGCGCGCGCGCGAATTCCGGGATGTGGCAGGTCTGGCAGGCGACCTTGTCGGTGTGGTCGTTGGCCTTCACCCCCGGCTTGTGCGGAGTGGCGGTGTGGCAGGACTCGCAGGTGATCCGGGGCGTCAGGTCGTCCTGGGCCAGGGTCGTGCGTCCGGTGGCGGCCGGGGTCGAATAAATTCGACCGGCCACCTGGTGGGCGGCCGTGGTGTGGCAGCGGGTGCAGTCGAAATTCTTGCCGTCGATCCCCATGTGGACGTCGAGGGCCTTGTTCGGCTTGGTCATGGAGGAGTCCAGATCGCCGTGCTTCACCATGTCTCCGCCGCCGCCGTAGAAGTGGCACACGCCGCAGTTCTCGCGGGTGGGCCGCCCCACGCTCTGGGCCACCTGATTCCATTCGGGCGGCAGGTATTTCTGGCCGTCGCCGGGGAACACGACGGGTTCCTTCGCGGGATTGCCGGCCATGGCGGGATGTTTCTTGTAGGTGCCGGTCTGTTCGTGGCAGACCAGACAGTCCACCTTGCTCACGTCGCTGAAATCAAAGGTCTTGTCCTTCCAGCCATAACCGATATGGCAGGAGGTGCAGCGCGGCTCGTTGCCGTGGATGCTGACGCAATAGTTGTTGACCGTCAGCGCTCCCTTGCCCATGGGCTTGTCCTTGGGCGAGGCGGGATCGACCCAGGTCCAGTGGATGGTCTTGTGAATCTGAGTGGCAGCCTCCGAATGGCAGCTCAGGCAGGCCTTGGTCACCTCCGGCCCGGACGAAAACGGCTGCTTCAGGGCTTCGTGCTTGGTATGGTCGGCCGTGATCCACCGCTTGGCCCCCTTGGTTGCCTGCTGGGCCATTCCCCGCCCGGGAGCCTGAGCGCCATCGGCCGTGCCCGGGCTGGCGCTTAACGGATGCACGTAAAAACCGAGCATCCACAGGGCCAGAAGAATGTTGCCTGCAATTTTCAACCTCTTCATGCTACCCTCCCATGAATGGATTTATATGGTCAACCGTCTCGCGGTTGATTAATTTCGGTTGAAAAAATGGGGTGCCCAGATGGGTCTACTGAGGCATATTTTGGCAAATGATAGCAATCAGCATACCAGCTGAGGAAGGCTGATAAGAGCTCCGCTATTCCGGTCTTCCTGAGACCGAATTATTCGTTAACTATTTAATTTAAAAATAGATTTATCTTTACGATTGAATGGGGTCTCACTTCAGGATAGTTGGCTGCATGAGCGGATTGGTGTAAACGAGTGTTAAGATGAGAAGCAGCTGTTAATTAACAGCTAAGCCCACATGTACATGTCTGAAGCAAACCTACTTGCCGAATTGCATGAAAGGCGTCGCGGCCTGGCCGTCGACGCCCGGACGATTTTTCTGCCAATCAAGAATCCGGCAGCCGTCACCTTCACCGGAGGGTGCCTGACAGCTGATGATCGGCATGACCGGATCCCCGGCTACGGACTGAAAGTTGAACAATTTAGCACGGTCCGAGGGCACTTCATCCATCTCCAGCATGTGGATCAGGTAGATCAGCGAGTCTCCTTCGAAGAACTCTGTCGACGTTTGGGCTTCGTCGATGCGTTCCTTGAAAATGGCCAACGCGGCGTTCTTGTCCTTCGCGGAAACAAGCAAATTGAATTCACCATGCCGCCGTCGGGTTTCGTCTTTTACCTGCTGATTGGTGGTATACAAGAATTTGCCGATGTAAATCATTGCGTTGCCTTTCTGGTTCATATGCAAACCGAATCTATCGCTATCTTAGCCGGTTGAATGCGGCTTGTCCAGCCGCCCCGAAAAGGATGGAGCCCCCCGGTGCCGGGCTTCTTCGGCTCCGGGGTCATACTCCATCCCTGAGGATCTGATTGACCAGCTTGCCGTCAGCGGTCTTTCCGAAGTGCTTCATGATGGCGCCCATGGCCTGCATGCGGTTCTGATACTGCCCAAGGTCGATATTGGCCTTGATCCACGCCACGATCTCATCCCGCGACGCCTGCCGGGGCAGGTAGCTTTCGAGGATGCGCAGGTATTCGGAGCTCGACTCCTTCTTGGCCTCCAGCACGATGTGCTCGGACTTGATCAAACCCTGGATGATGCCGATGACATCGTCGTTAGTGATCTCCTCGGCCTTCTTGGGCCGCGTGGATTTCTTGCCGCCCTCCAGCGTGACCGGCACCGTCAGCTTGAAGAACTCCGACATGATCTGGCGGATCGTGTTCTTCAAGGGGTCGTGCCTGGAGCGCAACGCCAACTTCAGGTCCTCCCTGAGCTTGTCCTGCAGGGACAGCGGCAAGTCCGGGTTCCAGCCGTGGGCGGATAAGATCTCGGTCATTGCGTTCATCTCCTTCAATTCGAAAGGAAGGCGCGGTCTTAGGACCCGCGGCGTGGGCCTATCCTTTTTCCAGTTCCCCCGCCACCTCGCAAATGCGCCGCCAGGCACGTTCCACATGGCGCCGCTCGGTCTGGGTCTGCCCGATGCACATGCGCAGCGTCAGCCGGTCCTGAATCCGGGTGTGCGTCAGAAAAAAATCACCGCTGCCGTTCAGCCGGTCCATGAGCGCCTGGTTCAGTTCGTCGCCGCCGCAGTGCCGGAAACAGACGAGGTTCAGAGGCGGCTCCACGGCCAGTTCGAAGCGCGGCGCGGCCTGCACCCAGCGAGCGAACTCCTGGGCCAGGGCCACATGGAGCCGCACGTGGTGGCGCAGACCCTCGACGCCGTAATGCCGGATGACGAACCACAGTTTGAGCGCCCGGAACCGCCTTCCCAGAGGGATCTGCCAGTCGCGGTAATCGATCACCGCCCCGCTTTCGGTGGCCTGGTTGCGCAGGTATTCGGGCAGGATGCTCAAAGCCTGAATTAGGGATTTGCGATCGGCGACGTAGAAACAGTCGCAGTCGAAATTGGTGAACATCCATTTGTGGGGATTGAAGCAGTAGCTGTCGGCCAGCTCCAGCCCGTCCTGCAGATACCGGAACTCGGGGCATAGCGCGGCGGTACCGGCCATGGCTCCGTCCACGTGCAGCCACAGCCCCTGCTCGCGGCAGATGCGGCCGATGGCGCGAATCGGGTCGATGCCGTTGGAGGAGGTCGTACCGATGGTGGCCGCCACGAAGAACGGGATGCACCCGGCCCGGCGGTCTTCATCTATCTGGCGGGCGAGCTGCTCCGGCCGCATCGCCAAGGCGGCGTCCACGTCGATTAGCCTCAAATTCGCCCGGCCGACGCCGGCCACCTTGGCGCCTTTCTCGATGGAGGAATGGGCCTGGGACGACGTGTAGGCGGTCAGCCGGCCGTCGCACCCGTGCTCGTTACTGGCCAGCCCGGTCGCACGTTCACGGGCGGCGATGAGCGCACACAGGGCCGCGCTGGAGGCGGAGTCCTGGATGGCGCCGCCGCCGCTGCCCGTCGAACGGAAGCGCTGCGGCAGGTTTAGCATCTCAGCCATCCAGTCCAGCACGTGGGTTTCAAGCTCCGTGCAGGCCGGACTGGTGGACCAGAGCATGCCCTGCACGCCGAACCCGGAGGAGATCAAATCGCCCAGGATCGCCGGGCCCGAGGCATTGGCGGGAAAGTATGCGAAGAAGTTCGGCGACTGCCAGTGGGTGATGCCCGGCAGGATCAATTCGCTCAGGTCTTTCAAGACCGCTGCAAAGGGTTCGCCCCGCTCGGGTGGGCTGGCAGGGAGTGCGGCGCGGATGTCGCCCGGCCGGACGCGGGAGAGCACGGGCAGGGATTCCACCCGCTCGTAGTAATCGGCGACCCAATCGATCGCGGCATGCCCGAGGCGGCGGAACTCGGCTGGGGTCATGTGATAACTTTTTTCTTCAGGCATGGATCAACTCCCATAGCGGACCCGGTCGTAAATTTGTAAAACATAAGGCGAAGGGCCGGCCACGTGTTCGCTCGCGGACATCGCAAAGCTCTCGGGTATCTCCGGAAAAAACGTATCGCCCGGCACCGACACGGGGACCACCGTGAGATAGATGCGATCGGCCCGGCGGATGGATTCCCGAAAGAGCTCTCCTCCGCCGATGATAAATGCTTCGGTTTCCTCCG
>CAZEKN010000224.1:0-4360 GCA_964512755.1 uncultured Desulfatibacillum sp.
GAAGTGATATTGAGTATCTGCAGCGGGCATAACCCGCTGTTGTTGATCGTCAGCTTCCGATCCACGAACGATCCGAGGCAAACGTTGCCGAAGCTGCCGGCGTCCGCGATGGCCGTTGCCATGGTGGCGGCGCCGCGACGGCCCGTAGCGGCCAAATCGACAATGGGAGCGTCCGGATCGTTGCTTACGATTCGAATCGTGGCTATTTCCGTTGTTCCGGCGGCCGTCGGGTCATACTTGACCGTAAAGTTGACGTGCTCGCTCGCCCCGATCACCAGCGGCGTGCCGGGTGTGGCCAGGACCGAGAAACTCATCGACCCCATCAGACGCTGCACGCTGTTGATCAACAGATCGCTTTTACCGACGTTGAAAATCTCCAGCGAAAGAAAATGCGGCCCTTGGCAGACGGTTCCAAACGCCAGGCCCTTTTCCAGGTTGACCGCGATCGAGGGCCCCTTGGGCCTGATGAATTCGAACGCTCCCCGTCCATAGGTGGCGGCTCGCAGCATTCCGTTCCTGAGCACCAGGTCAAACACGGGTACGCGCGGAAAGTGGATGTCGTCCAGCACGGACCAGGTGGCGCCGCCGTCTACGGACCGGAGCACGCCGAAGTCGGTGCCGGCATAGATCGCCGTCGGATTATCGGTGCCGTCGAGCGCAATGGCGTTGAAGGGAATATTCAGGTTCGGCGAGATGTCCGTCCACACCGTCGCGCCGACGCTGGTGCGGAAGACATGACCGATGTTCCCGGGGCCGCCATTCAACCCGCCGAGCACGACGTATATCATGGTGGGATCGTTCGGATCGAACGCTACGCGCGCCACGATCCGCGGTGGGAGATTGCGCGTGATATCGGTAAACGTCACGCCGGCGGGAGGCCCCACGGTAGCGGCCAGCGCATTGGTCGATGCGAATACCCGGTTGCCGACCCCGATGACCACATGGTTACCGTTGGTCCGCGCGACGTCCACGTCGCCGGTGCCGGCGAACGGTGATAGGATGCGCCAGGTGCCGCCGCCGTCCCGGCTCTGCCAGAGATTCTGGCTGCCGCTCGCGTACAGGATGCCGCCCGCACCGGGGTCCGCGGCAAGGGGCCCCAGGTAGCAACCCGCATCGCTCGCGGTACCCCATGGCGTGATCTCGGTCGGGAACGAGGCCCCATCGTCCGTCGAGCGCCAAATCCGGGTGCAGGGCGCCGGGGACCAAAAACCGCTGGTACAATAGATCCGACCGGCGATCGTCCCGTCGTAGACAACATCCCATCCATCGCCGCCCTGGGCGGCCACCCAACCGCGGCCGGTCGCCCCGACTCGTGTTTGAGTTCCGTTGTCCTGAAGCGCTCCAACGTTGTTGCTTCCCGTCGCGTCCGGCCGCATATCCAGGTTGTAGAACAGCCCGGTCTGCAGGCCACCGGCGCTCAGAGGGGTCCACGTGGCGCCGCCGTCGATGGATCTGTAGAGCCCGCCGTCGTTGCCGCAGAACACGATCGAAGGAGTGGGACTCGGCTGCGGAAAGAAGGCCCACGAATGGTTGTCGGCATGCAGTCCGGCCAGTGCCGTGAATGTATTCCCGGAGTCGTTTGATCTGGCATGCCTGACGGCACCGAAATAGATGATGTCGTTGGCGCCGTCTCCCGGCGAACCCGGATCCACCGCCATATGGAAGCTGTACCCGCCCTGCGTGCCCGTGGGCATGCCGGTGGCGGTCCGTTGGGTCCAATTGGCTCCCTGATCCGTGCTCAGAAACACGCCCACCGGATCCGGCGCACCGCCTGTCCCCTCGAGTGTCGCGTACAGCACCTGCACGCCACCGGGATTTGGGGGCGAGCTCGGCGGGGCTAAGCCGACGATGGCTTTTCTGAAGCTTGCGGGAGCCGCGCCGACCGCCGCCGCTACCGCGGGAGTCGCCGCGCTCAAGATCTGCGTCCAGTTCTGGCCGCCGTCGATCGAACGGAGCACGCCGCGCCCTGAAATGCCTGCGTACAGGATGCGCGCTCCTGCCGGCGTGGACCGGTCCAGCACGAGCGAGCGAGCGTCCCCGCCAGCGTTGACACCCGCGGTCCAGTTGCGTCCGCCGTCGATCGAACGAAAACACCCGCTGGTGGATGCAAGGTACAGAATGTTGCTGTCAGCCGGATCGACGATGATGACATTGATCCACTGGAGGATGAACTGAAGGGCATTCCCGGTGTTACCCGACGGATAGCCCAAGCCTAACAATATCCAACTCGCCCCGCCATCGGTGGACTTGAACAGACCTGCCTGCGGCTGCGCCGCCACGCGCGCACTGGTTCCGAGATAGACGACATCCGTGTTATTCGGATCAATCGCCAGTGCACCGGGCTCGCCGATCGCGAGCGACAGCTGCCGGTCAAATAATGGAAACCAGGACGCTCCGCCGTCGTCGCTCCGCCAGGCACCCCCGCCGGCGGTTCCGATATAGATTATGTTCGGGTTCGCCGGATGGACGGCGATGGCTGAAACCAGGCCGTTCACTGGATTAGCGCCCTGTGAGATCGGGCTCGGGCCGATGGGAGCCCAGACCGTACCTTTCAGGCTCATGGCTGATTCTCCTTATCGCTTTTGTCATCGTCCCCCGGTTTTCGGGGAGCCGAGCTTCCCTGATCCGTTGGCTTGGATGGGTTTTCGTCGAGCGGTGGAGTGATGTCCGTCGGTGGCCGAACGATCGACCCCGGCAGGTTTTTCCACTCCTCCAGCGCGCGCGCATAAGCTTCGGGTGTCGGCTCCGGCCCTCCTCGCCAGCGCCGCTCGAGGATTTCCTTGTGGACCACGTGCTCCCGGCCTTCAGGTTTGTGCTTGGGACGCTCCTGGCCCTGAGGATCTTCGGGTTTCTTCTTCTTAGCCATCTCTTTCTCCTTCAGCTGGTTTCCGATGGATCAGATTTCATGACGCTTTTCTTCCGGGCGCATGAATAGCGGGCGCACGACCTCCTGAACCAGCACATCAAGCAGGAGCCAGGTTGCTAAGAATGCCCCGCACTCCAAGGTGAAGCTGTGAAATTTGAAAAACAACTCCGCGATGATCCACGCAAGCGTCAACGTGGGCACCTGCTCATAGGTCAATCGTTTCACTGAAAGAAGACGTAACAGGGTGTACATGACAAGCCTCCTTCATTAAAAGGGGGTACGTATTGGAATGATCGTCGCCCCGGTCTGGAAAGCGTCGCAGCAAAGCAGCAGCCTGCCTGATGCTGGCGGATCGGAGAGGAGAAAGGAGGTGCAGGCCAGTGATTGTTTATATTCTAGGGCCGGGGGATAGTTGGATAAATACCGTCAACCATGTATTTTGGGCTACAGTCGTGCAGTGGCAGCGTATCGCGGAGACGAAGACCGTCCGCTGAACAGGAGCGGCGCGGGGGCGCCGCGCATCGAGCTGAAAAAGTATAAGCGCGCCGGTGGTTGTATTTTTGCCCTTTGCTCTATATTCTCTGCCCTATGCTTTTTGGGATGACGGTCAAACCGTGTGCTTAAGGAGGACAGGATGAACCAATTGTTTGAATCGGCAAACATAGGCTCAATGAAAATACGCAACCGCTTCGTGCGCTCGGCCACCTGGGAAGCCATGGCCACTCCCGAGGGCACGGTCACGCCGCGGCTGATCGACACGATCGCAGCCCTCGCCAAAGGCGGAGTAGGGCTCATCATCAGCGGTCACGCCTACGTCCGGCCGGAAGGGCAGGCAGGGCCCCTGCAGATGAGCGCTGCCGGGGACGAGATGATTCAAGGCTTGCGGCAGCTGGCCGCCGCCGCCCACGATCACGGTGCCAAAATGGTGCTCCAGGTGGCGCACGCCGGGTATTTCGCCGCCCACCATCTGACCGGCCGGCCGCCCTTTGCCGTTTCAGCCGCGGTGAAGCTCGATGAGATCCCCCGCCGGGAGCTGAGCCCTGCCGATATCCATGCAGTGGTCAGCGCTTTCGCCGCCGCCGCCGTGCGGGCCAAGGCCGCCGGGTTCGACGGCGTGCAGATCCACTCCGCTCATGGGTACCTATTCAACCAGTTTCTCTCCCCGCTCTTCAACCGCCGGACGGATGAATACGGCGTGTCCCTGTCGAACCGGGTGCGCGTCCATCTGGAAACCATCCGCGCGGTGCGGCAGGCGGTCGGTTCCGACTACCCCGTCCTCATCAAGCTGAACGGCCGGGATTTTATCGAAGGCGGGCTTGAGCTGGAGGAGTCGGTGGAAGCGGCCGCCCTGATGGAGCAGGCCGGTCTGGACGCCATCGAGCTGAGCAGCGGGATGACCAAATTCTCCCGATTCGGATCCGCTCGTACGAAAATCAGCAACCAAACGAAAGAGGCCTATAACCAGGAGGAGGCCCGGGTTTTCAGGCGGCGGCT
>CAZEKN010000225.1:0-4357 GCA_964512755.1 uncultured Desulfatibacillum sp.
TCAGGTAGGCCGCTTCAATCTCTTCGAGAATCGAGTCCAGCGCCACGCCCCTGGAGACCTCGTCGACATCGAAGCGCCGGTCCTTGACGCCCTCGATCCAGCGTCGCTTGTGGACCGCAAGCGCCAGGCTGTCCGGCAGGATGATGTTGGTCGTGGACAGCGCCACGCTGCGCTCCAGCAGGTTTTCCAGCTCGCGCACATTACCCGGAAAATCATACTTCAGCATCATGTCCAGCGCATAGGAAGACAGCTTGCTGATCTCCTTGCCCATTTCCTGCGCGTATTTCTCCAGAAAATGCTGAGCCAGCGGTTTCAGATCCGCCTTGCGTTCCCGCAGGGCCGGTACCTTTATTTCGATCACGTTGAGTCGGTAGAAGAGATCCTCCCGGAATTTGCCGGCGATGACCTCCTTTTCCAGGCTTTTGTTGGTGGCCGAGACGATGCGGATGTCTACGGCCGCATCCTCGGTGCCGCCCACCGGCCGCACCATCTTCTCCTGGACGGCGCGCAGGAGCTTGACCTGGATCGGAAGGCTCAGTTCTCCGATTTCATCAAGAAAAATGGTTCCCCGATGGGCCTCTTGGAACAGCCCCGGCTTGTCCTGGATCGCACCGGTGAAGGCCCCCTTCTTGTGGCCGAAAAGCTCGCTTTCCATCAGGGTTTCGGGAATGCCGCCGCAGTTGATGGCCACGAACGGCTGGCTCCTGCGGTCGCTTTCCATATGGATCGCGCGGGCGATCAGTTCCTTGCCGGTTCCGCTCTCGCCGGTAATCAGCACGTTGGTCTTGGTTTTGGAGACCTGTCGGATCATTTTATATATATGCTGCATGGCCGGGCTGTTGCCGACGATCATTCCGAAATTCATGCTGCGTTTGAGCTCGCCGTCCAGCAGCTCTTTCTCCTGCTCGATGGTCCGGAGCTTGAGCGCCTTGGCCACCGTATCCATGAGCTCGTCCTTGTTGAACGGCTTGGGAACGTAGTCGTAGGCGCCCTCGTTCATGGCCTCGACGGCGACTTCGGTGGAGGCGTACGCGGAGATCATGATGACCACCGTGTCCGAATGCTGTGTCTTGCAGGCCCGCAGCACGTCCAGGCCGGAGATGTCGCCCAGGCGAATGTCGCACAACAGCAGGGCATAATGGTTCTGTTCGACACGGGCCACCGCGGTGCGACCGTTTTCCGCGCAGTCCACCCGATACCCTTCCCGCTTGAGCATGTAGCCAAGCAGTTCGCGCATGCTCAGCTCGTCATCGACGACCAGGATGTGGGGCGTGTTATCCGTCATAACTGCTTTTCATTATATGCGATGGCAACGAAGTTGTCCAATTCCCGGAGCCGTGAAATCCGGGGCGGCGAGCGCAAAAGGGAGGCAGCAAGCCTACAAATAATCTTCGTAGGCGATCCGTCCGGCGACCATTGTCATAGCGGCCTTGCCCCTGGCCTTCATGCCGACAAACGGCGAGTTGCGGCTGCGGGATTGAAACAGGGACGGTTCTATGGTGAATTCGTAGTCGGGGTCGATGAGGGTGATATCCGCGGGCATTCCTGCCTTCAGTCCGCAGGGGATACCGAGGATCTGAGCCGGAACGGTGGACATCTTCGCGATCAGCCCGGCAAGCGGCAGAATTCCTTCGGCCACCAGGCTCAGTCCGAGAGGCAAGGCGGTTTCGAGGCCGATGATCCCGTTCGGGGCCTTTTCGAGTTCAACGGCTTTCTCCTCGGGCGCATGCGGCGCATGGTCGGTGGCGATGCAGTCGATGGTGCCGTCGGCCAGCCCCTGCCGGACCGCCGACCGATCTTCCTCCGACCGGAGCGGCGGGTTCATCTTGGCATTGGCGCCATGCCTGCGCATGCTCTCGTCGGTCAGCATGAAATAATGCGGAGCCGTCTCCGCCGTAACCGGGACGCCTCGTTGTTTGGCCTCCCGAATGGCTCGCACGGATTCGCGCGTGCTCACGTGGGCGATGTGCACCGGGCAGCCCGTCAGTTCGGACAGGGCGATCTCGCGCAGGACCATGATGCTCTCGGCGGCATTGGGAATTCCGGCAACCCCCAGTTCGCGCGCCACCGGACCTTCGTTCATCACGCCGCCCTCGACGAGGTAGGGGTCTTCACTGTGGGAGATGACCGGCAGTTTGAGCTGTCCGGCCCTTTCCAGTGCCAGGCGCATGATGCGGGAGTCCAGCAGGGGCCGTCCGTCATCGGAGAATGCCGCCGCACCGGCGGCTTTCAAGTTTTCGTAGTCGCAGGGGACGCGGCCCTCGAGTCCCCTGGTGATGGCGGCCACCGGATACACCCGCGCCAGACCGGCCTGGGCGGCGCGCGCCAGGATGAACCGGGTGACGCTCGCATCATCGTTGACCGGACGGGTGTTGGCCATGCAACAAACCGCGGTGAACCCGCCGCAAACCGCTGCACGGCATCCGGTTTCGATGGTTTCCTTGTGCTCGAACCCGGGTTCGCGCAAATGGACATGCAGGTCGATCAGGCCGGGGCTCACGATCTTGCCGCGAGCGTCAATGACCCGGACGTCCTGCCGAGAAGATTTTGACGCAGCGCGGGTCTCCGGCGGCGCGGAGCCAGCCGGAACCACGGCGGCGATCCTGCCGTCAACCACGTGGATGTCGCCGACGCCCTCGAAATGCCCCGGGTCGATGATGCTGCCGCCCGTGATATGAAGGTTCATTGAAAAAACTCCTGGTGGGAGAATACGGAAGTCTTGATGGCCGCATGGCGTATTGCCCGGCTCTGAACGCGGAGCGATCATTGTTTTTCGGCCAACGGCCGAAAAAAATCAATGCAGAATGTCGGCGAGCCGGTCCCAGCGCACTTTCATGGCGTCGCTGTCCCAGGACCAGTAAATGACGAAGGCCTTCCCGCTGACGTCGCGGACCGGCACGTAGCCCCAGAAGCGGCTGTCGAAGCTCTCGTCGCGGTTGTCTCCCATAACGAAAAGTGCGCCCTTGGGTACGGTGATGGGGCCGAAATTGTCGCGCGTCTTGAGGCTGCCGGGGATCGTTCGGGGGTCGCTGTACACCCCGACATCATGATTGAGCCGCTTTCCGTTGATGAAGATGGTCTTGTCATGAATCTCGACGACATCCCCTCCCACGCCGATCACCCGCTTGATGAAATCCTTGCGCGGGTCCACTGGGAATTTGAAAACCACGATATCCCCGCGCTGAGGGTCGCTGATCGGAAGAATCGCCTTGCCGATGTAAGGAATCTTGACCCCGTAGCTGAATTTGCTGACAAGGATGTGGTCCCCGATCTGGAGCGTGGGCTTCATGGAGCCAGAGGGGATCTTGAAGGCCTGCACCACAAACGTCCGTATGAAGAGCGCAATGACGATGGCGATCAGAATAGCTTCGACATTCTCCCTGAAGCGGCTGCGCTTGGAGTCATCGCCTTCGGTATATGCCATTTCTTCTCTTTTCAAATTCCGACTTGCCTTTCCGACACGATCACCGTCTCTCTATTTTGAGGCGCCCCCGCTGAACCATACGGTTCGCACCGAGCGCAGAGCTATGGCGACAATCAATAAAGCAAAGCAATGATCCTCAGCAATATGTTGCTGTAAACGCCGGCGACCACATCATCCAGCACGATGCCCCATCCGCCCGGCACTCTGGCATCCAAATAGCGCGCCGGAAACGGCTTGAAAATGTCGAAAAACCGGAATGCAACAAAGCCCGCCGCCAGATTGAACGGCGTCGCGGGCATGCCGGCCAGGGCCGTGAGGATTCCGACGATTTCGTCGATCACAATACAGCCGGCATCTTTCCGGCCCAGCAACCGCTCGGCTTCGCCCGCAATCCAGACCGAGCAGAGAGTCAACGCTGATAGGATTCCAATCGTCGCACCCAGACCGATTTCAGCCAGACCCCAGGCAACCGGAATTCCCAGCAGGGAGCCGAAGGTGCCGGGCGCCCGCGGGATGCTGCCCACCGAAAAGCCCGTCGCCAGCAGAAGCACCGCTCGGTCCCGCAAATTCATGCGCCGCTTGTACCCGCCGACCGAGGGTTTGTCAAGCGATCAGCGCCCGTCGAATACCGGCTACTGCCGAGCGGCTTGCTCGGATGCTTCCTTAAAGACGATATCGTAGACCGTTCTGAGCGGGACGCCATTTTCGAGCGCGATGCGCCGGCACACCTCGTATTCGGGAGCATAGCGCACTTCGCCCCGAGCGTAGCGGATCCGTTTGACCGGAATCCGGCCGAAGGAGGAATCCAACGTTATGTGGTCTCTTTCGAGAAAATAGCGGCTGGCCTCGTAGTAGCGCACGCCCAGCGAGGTGGTCTCGGTGAGGATGCAGTTGACGATCGCGCTCAGACGCTCGCGCGGGCAAAGTGCCTGA
>CAZEKN010000226.1:0-4351 GCA_964512755.1 uncultured Desulfatibacillum sp.
TGCTGGATGCCGCGCTTGATGGTGCTGTACGCGTCGATGGCCTCGATGCCGGCGTAGACCGCAAAGAACTTTTCGTCGTAGAAGCCGTAGACCAGATTCGTCACTTGGGTATCGAAAAGCGTATAGGCCTGTTTCGGGTTCACATAATAAGCGATTTTACCGCTGCCGCCCACCTGGACATGTTCCGGGAATTCGGAAAGCGGCGCTCCCCACCGCTTGTTGAGAAACTCCCGGTCCAGATCGGCCGCCTGCAAGGTCCCCATGCCGAAAACCGACCACGCCAGCAATGCCAGGAGATAGGCTCCCGTTCTCATCAAATGGCCTCCTTCCATCAGTAGCCCCGCTTCAAATCAACGATGTTCCACGGCAGCTGCCCGGCCCGCACGCGGTGGTAGTTCGCGACGATCTGAGGGGCCACATCCCGGGGATAAGTCAGGCTGGCGACATGCGGGGTCACGGTCACCTGGGGATGGCTCCAAAACGGATGCGATTCGGGCAACGGCTCCTCGCGGAACACGTCGAGGCAGGCTCCGGACAGATGGCCGCTTTCGAGGGCGGCGATCAGATCCCCCTCCATCAGGTGCTCCCCCCGGGCTGCGTTGATCAGGTAGGCGCCGGCGGGCAGTTTGGACAGCGTGCGGCAGTTCAAAATTCCCTGGGTTGCCGAGGTCAACGGCAGCAGGCAAATCAAAATATCCGCGCCGGACAGAAAAGTATCCAGATCCCCCTCGCCGGCGAAGCCGGTAACCCCGTCAATCGACTTCGGGGTGCGGCTCCACCCGGATACCGGGAAGCCCAGCGCGTGCAGCTTCCGGGCGGCATCCGAACCGAGATGCCCCAGCCCCATGACGCCCACCCGGACGTCGTGGGGATGCTTCGGTATGCGGGCCGTCCATGTCTTCAGCGCCTGGTCCCGGCGGTACAGGTTGAAATGGCGGGTATGGCTGAGCACGGCCGCGAGAACGTACGTGCTCATGGCATCAACCATCCCCGCATCGACGATACGGGTGACCGGCACCCCGGCCGGCAGATCGGGATCCCGCAGGACATGGTCGACGCCGAACCCCAGGGAGGCAATACACTTGAGCCGCGGAAACCGCTTCATGATCCCGAGCGGATGTTTCCAGCTGAGCACGAACAGCACATCCTCCGGTGGCCCCACCTCGGGCCATATCCGCAGCTCCAGGCCGGGGTCCTGGCGTTGCAGGTGCTTGACCCAGGGTTGGGTGTCGAGTTCAGGTGCCAGGAAAAGCATGCTCATTTTAATTCCATGGTCTCCGCTCGCGGGGTGGAGGTTTCATGAATACCGTTCTGAATGAGGCCACCCATAACACGGAAGCGGCGTGAGGGCAAAGGAAGATCGATAGCAGTCATGCGGATCATACGAAACGGGTATCCCCTTGTGTCCAGTCGACCAGCCGGCTGAGCAGCCCGGCCTTCTGCATTTCATCCCGCAGATGCTGCGGCGGCAGGTGCACGGGCTCATCGCCGAGCTGGAAGGTGCCCCAGTGCATGATCATCAACTTCTTGGCTTTAAGCTCGTGGAAGGCCTGGACGGTCTCGCGGGGGTTGATGTGGCTTTGCGCCATGAGCCAGCGCGGTTCGTAGGCTCCCAGGTTGAATACCGCCAGATCGATGTCGAACTCCCCCCCGATCTGGTCGAACCCGTCGAAGTAAGCCGTGTCGCCTGAAATATAGATGGCGGGACCGGAGGCGGTGCGGATCAGATAGGATCCCCACAGGCCCATATTCGGCCCGGCCACCGGATTTCGCATGGTCCAATGGTTGCACGGCAGCAACATAATTTCGCGGTCCCCGCTGTGGACGCTTTCATACCAATCCAGAGTGGTTCGACGGCGCAATCCTATCTCATCCAGAAGCCCGGTATATCCCGGCGGCGAGATGACGTGGGTGTCGGGCGGCAGCTGGGCCAGCGAGGAAATGTCGAGGTGGTCGTAGTGGCCATGCGTGAGCAGCACCAGCTCAGGCGCCGGCATCCGGGACGGATCGAAGTCGAGCGGCGAAAAGTCCCGCATGAACCAGAACGGGCTTGCAAACACGGGATCGACCAGGATGCGGCTGCCTGCGTCCTGAATGATCAGGCTGGCATGTTTGAGGTAGGTGATGGACAATTCCCCCGGTCGGCGCAGTCGCTCCCAGTCGACGGATACCGGGGCCACCGTCTGCTGGCTCAGTTCCTCCTCGAACGGGTTGCGGTGAAACAGCTTCCAGGACAGGACCTTGAGCAGGCGCCCCGATCGATCGAATCCGAACGGGTTGATGAAGCGGCCGTCGCCATGATGCTCCCGGCGGCGGGCGATTTCCCGCAGACTGCGTCCGTTGAGAGCACGGTAGTGAAGTGGCGGGGCTTCTTTGACGTCCGCGACAGAGGCCTGCGCCCACGCCGGCAGCGCGCTGGCCAGCAACGAGGTCTTTAGAAGGGTGAAGAACGTATTCAAAAACCGGCGCCGGTTCATCATCGCAACCTGATCATACGGGGATAGAGAGATCTGCGCCGCGGCCCGGGGCGCTTGATGCACCATGATAAGCATTTCGGGCAGGATGCCAAGCGGGGGTGACGATCTGCTCTGGGGCTAAAAAGCGGAAGCGCACCACCGATCTTCTACGGCGTCGCGCTTCCGCTGTTACCATTCGGAAGTCAGCTTGCGCGAAACCTTGTTCCAGTTGGCGCTCAGCTTTGCGACGGCGTCGATCCCGATGTCCAGATGGGTATCCATGAACCGGGAATAAATTTCTTCCGACAAGCGCTTGTCCTTGATGCCCCGGCGCTGAAGCGGCATGTCGGATACCAGCATGATGGAGCCGATCGGGACCTCGTATCGGTAGGCGACGGTGAAGAGCGTGGCCAGCTCCATTTCGATGGCCAGGATCCGGCGGCGGCGGAGATAGTCGACGAACTCTTCGTCGAATTCCCACAGCCGGCGGTCGGTGGTGTAGACGATGCCGCAATGCGGCGTGAAACCGAGTTTGCGCACGGCACCGATACAATACAGATTGACGGAAGAAGCGGGGATGGCGGGAAACTCCGGCGGCATGTAGTGGCGGCTGGTGCCTTCGCCGCGGATGGCGGCGGACGGCACCAGAAAATCGCCCGTTTTCAGAATGTCGTCGATTCCCCCGCACATACCCAGCATAATGACCGATCTCAGGTTGTCGAGATAGGCCAAGCTGTTGATCACCAACGCGGCCTGGGGAGACCCGATGCCGAAGTCGATCATGCTGCAGTTGATGTCCTTGGCGTTGACGATCCGAAAGTTGCCCTCGTAAAGCCGTCCCTTGGTTTTTTCCTGAAAGCGGATCAGATAGCGCCTGAAATTGGTGATGAGGATGTGGTCGCAGAATTCGTCCAGCGAACAATTCGTGTAGCGCTCCAGCGTCTGGCGAACGTATTCATGTTCTTTGAGTGACATGGGCATCTTCCTCGGCGGTCGGCTGGGTCTTCATCCGGGATACTTGCGGGCCAGTCGCTCCAGCTCCGCCAAATAGTTTTTCTGGTAGGCCAGACCCGTCTGGCTGCGGATATCTCTGGCGGCGGAAGCAATCAGCGGGCGGATATCGATCCCGTTCGGGTTCATCTTCTGGTCGTTGGCCCGGTCCAGGACCTGGATGCAGTAATAGATGGACAACAGCCGGATTCTGGAATCGCGGCGCAGCAGATAGCTTCGGCCGCCGAATGTGTCCACCAGAAAGCTGGCGCAGGCGTACATCGTCTTCAACGAAGGCTTGCCCCGCATCGTCTCCAGAGGCCCGGTGTACCACTGGAAGAACACCCGCATGGCGGACTCCATGATCTCCGGTTCCTTTTTAAGGATCTCCGCCTCGAGCTGGACGCGTTTGCGGCCCATGGTCCTGAAAAAATAGGAGATGTTTTTCAGCATCTCGTAAAGCGATTCGGTTTCGCCGGCCACCTTCGGCGGACTGGCCGAGAGCGCCTCCACCGCCAGCACGTATTCTTCGTAAACGCCGCCCGGCAGGTCGTAGACTTTCACATAGTCCCGGCTGTCGAGGTAGGCAAAAAAAGCCTTCACGCGCCGCTCGATTTCCTCTGAAGCCAGGAGCTTTTCCCGTGCGGGCGGCTCGGCGGCGGGCAGCCCGAAGACCTCCGCGACCTTCTCGCCCAGGGGAGCCTCGCCGCGGGCGGCCTTCAGCTCCTGTTCCATGTCCGTAAGCTTCTGGGTCAGAACCTCGGTGCGCTGCTGCCATTCCTGGCTCTCCTGTTTGCGCGCGGTTTCGATGCGGGCGGCATACCAATCCTTCAGCAGGATCCAGGCGAAAACACCGACGACCATCAAGACCAGAATCACCATCACGGGCTGGTAGTTGCGTTCCG
>CAZEKN010000227.1:0-4309 GCA_964512755.1 uncultured Desulfatibacillum sp.
CCGGCGTGCTGCGCAAGGAGCTGAACCGCCAGGCCGGCCGGCACGGTCTGTTCTTCCCGCCGGACCCGGGCGCCGACGCCACCATCGGCGGCATGATCGCCAACAATGCCTCCGGCGTGCAGACCGTCAAGTACGGCGCCACCAAGGACTACGTCATGCGCCTGACCGTGGTGCTGCCCCAAGGCAAGGTCATTCACACCGGCTGCAAGGCGCCCAAGTCATCGGCCGGCTTCGACCTGACCCGGCTCTTCGTCGGCTCGGAAGGTACGCTCGGCATCGTCACCGCCGCCACCTTGAAGCTGACCGGCATCCCCAGCCACTACCTGGCCGCCACCATTCGCTTCCCCGACCTGGAGAAGGCCTCCGAAGCCGTGGCCGTCATGATCAGCGCGGGCCTGGGACCGGCGGCCCTGGAACTGCTGCCGCCCGGCCTGATCCGACTGATGAACAACGAAAAAGGGCTCGGCTTGCCCGAGGTGCCGTCGCTCTTCTGCGAGTTTCACGCCGTCAGCGCCGCCGCTCTGGATGAAACCGCCCAACTCGCCAAGGAGCTGTGCGAGGAGTGCGGCGCCGTCGGCTTCAACTATGCCACGGAGGAAGGCCCCCGCAAGGAGCTCTGGCGCGCCCGTCACGAAGCCTGGGAGACCATCCATCGCGCCCATCCCAAGAAAGAGACCCTGATCGTGGATGCGGCCGTTCCGATTTCGCGCTACCCGGAGATGGTCGTGTTCTCCCAGCAGGCGGTGGATGCACAGGGGTCCATCGGCTACGTCTTCGGCCATGCCGGCGACGGCAATCTGCATGTGGTGATGGCGGGAGACCCGAAGGACCAAACCGAGTGGGGCCGCCTCGAAGCGATCAACAAGGCCATCGTCGAGAAAGCCATCCAGGTGGGCGGCACCTGCACGGGCGAGCACGGCGTGGGGATCGGCAAGCGCAAGTTCATGCCGCTCGAGCACGGCGAAAGCTACCAGCTCATGAAGCAGATCAAGGACCTGATCGATCCCAAGGGGTTGATGAATCCGGGGAAGATTTTCTGACGGCTTTGCCAGTAATCCAATCTCGGCGTTGCGCTTCGCCCCGCGCTCGTTGCGGCGCACGGGGTGTGCGCCTCGCTCGGCGAGGGCTCGCGCGCCTTGATCTTGGGCTTCTGGCATAGCCGTAACCTGGCACAAAATCGGAGGGAATAAAGATGAACGTCGCATTTATCGGCATGGGCACCATGGGCGCAGCGATGGCCCTGAACATTCTGAAGGCCGGACACCTGGTGACCGTCCACAACCGCAACCGCGACCGCGAAGAACCGGTCGCCCGGGCGGGCGCCCGGCGGGCCGCCTCGCCGAAGGAGGCTGCTCGGGAAGCGGAGATCGTCATCACCTGCGTCAGCGACACGCCCGACGTTGAAGCGGTGGTGCTCGGGGAAAACGGGATCATCCAGGGTGCCAAAGCCGGCGCCATCGTGGTGGACATGTCCACCATCAGTCCCTCGGCCACGCGGCGCATGGCCGATCGGCTGGCCGAGAAGGGCATCCGCATGCTGGATGCCCCGGTCTCCGGCGGTTCCGAAGGCGCCCAGAAGGGGACCCTCACCATCATGGTCGGCGGCGAAGCCGAGGCGGTCGCGCAGGCCATGCCGGTGCTCTCCGCCATGGGTAAGAGCATCACCCATGTCGGACCCTGCGGTGCCGGGCAGCTCACCAAGGCGATCAATCAGGTGATCATCTCCGGCGTCTACCTGGCGGTGGCCGAGGGCATGGCCCTGGGGCTCAAGGCCGGAGTGGACATGGAAAAGGTCGTCCAGGCCCTGGCCGGCGGCGCGGCCGGCTCGTGGGTTCTGAACTACCGCGCCGCGAACATGATCAAGAACGAATACCCTCTCGGCTTTCGCGTCCGGTTGCACCGCAAGGATCTGGCCATCGCCATGCAGACCGCACGCGAACTGGGAGTCTTCCTGCCGGTTACGGCCCTGGTGGAGCAGATCGAAAACGGACTCATCGCCACGGGTTTCGGCGACGAGGATGTATCGGCAGTAGCGCGCACGATCCGCAAGTCGTCCGGGATGGAATAGGCGAAACGCATTTTCCCTCAACTGAAGGAGAACACTGAATGAAGCTCGAAACCGCTTTTACCATGGACACCTCCAGCATCAAATACGGCAAAGGGGTCACCCGCGAGATCGGGTACGACATGGAGGAGCAGGGCTGCCGCCGCGTCATGGTGGTGGCCGACCCCAACCTCGGCAAGAGCGACCCGGTCGCCGTCACCCTGGAAGCCCTGCGCAGCCGGGGCATCGATGCCGTTCTCTTCGATCAGGCCAGCGTCGAACCCACGGATCGGTCGTTCAAGGAGGCTATCGCCTTTGCCGAAAAGGGTCGGTTCGACGGCTACGTCGCCGTCGGCGGCGGCTCCAGCATGGACACGTGCAAGGCCGCCAACCTGTACGCGACCCACCCCGCCGACTTCATGACCTACGTCAACCCGCCCATCGGCAAAGGCACACCCGTCCCGGGCCCGCTGAAGCCCATGATGGCCATTCCCACCACGGCCGGGACGGGCAGCGAGACCACCGGCGTCACGATATTCGACTACCTCGAAATGGGCGCCAAGACCGGCATCGCCAGCCGCGCCTTGCGGCCCATCCGCGGCATTATCGACCTGGACAACACCCGCACCATGCCGAAGATGGTGGCAGCTTGCACGGGCCTGGACCAGTTGACCCACGCGTTGGAAGCGCTGACCACCCTGCCCTACAACCAGCGCCCGGCACCCGAGCATCCGCGGCTGCGGCCGGCCTACCAGGGCGCCAACCCCATCAGTAATATTTGGGCCTCCCGTGCCATCGAGATGATCTCAAAGAACCTCGTGCGGACTATCGAGGATCCGTCGAACGATGAGGCGCGCGGGGAGGTGCTGCTGGCCGCAACTTATGCCGGCATCGGTTTCGGCAACGGCGGGCTTCATCTAGCCCACGGCATGTCCTACCCGGTCTCGGGAATGGCCATGACGCGGGGTTATGTCCCCGATGGATACCCACCGGGACATCCGCTGGTTCCGCACGGCATGGCCGTCTGCCTGAACGCACCGGCGGTGTTTCGCTTTACGGCGCCGGCCAATCCGGCCCTTCACCTCTATGCCGCGAAACTCATGGGGTGTGACGTTTCCCACGCCAAACCGGAAGAGGCGGGCGAGATCCTGGCAGGTGCCATCATCGACCTCATGCGCAAGATCGGAATGCCCAACGGGCTGTCGGCCGTCGGCTTCGGGCCTCCGGATCTCGACAAGCTGGTGGCCGGCACCCTGCCCCAGCACCGGGTGACCAAGCTCTCGCCGAGACCGGCCGGGCCCGAGGAACTTCGGCAGCTGTTCCTAGATTCGATGACGCTTTGGTAAAATCGGACATGACTGACCGTCCACCAACAGAAGCCATTGAGGATCTCAAGCATCAGCTTGAGATGTACCGGCTCATTTTCGAGAGCATCCACAACGGCGCGATGGTGACCGACGCCAATGGGATCATCACGCACTTCAACAGGTTCTACGGCCAGTTTCTGGGGGTCGATCCCGAGGCCCAGATCGGCCGGCATTGCACCGATGCCGTCGAGAACTCCCGCATGCACATCGTCGCCCGCACCGGCAAGGCCGAAATCAACCATTCCCAGCTGATCCGTGGTCAGAAAATGGTGGTCCAGCGGGTGCCGATCGTCAAGGATGGGAACGTCATCGCCGTGTTCGGCCAGGTCATGTTCAAGGACATCAAGGACGTCGGCAAGCTGGCCCGCGAGCTGTCCCTGCTGGAATCCAAGGTGAAGCTCTATGAGGAGGAACTCCTCTCCCTGCGCTCCACCCGTTATACCTTCGAGAGCATCATCGGGAAAAGCGATGCCATCCGAAACCTGAAGCGTGAGGCGCTCAAGGCGGCCGCCAACAGCTTTCCGGTGCTCATCACCGGCGAGAGCGGCACCGGCAAGGAGCTGTTCGCCCAAGCCATCCATCACGCCAGCGCCCGCCGGCTGCATCCGTTCGTGCGCATCAACTGCGCCGCCATCCCCCGCGACCTGCTCGAATCCGAGCTGTTCGGTTATGAAAAGGGCGCCTTCACCGGAGCCAAGACCGAGGGCAAGCCCGGCAAGTTCGAACTGGCCCACGCCGGAACCATTTTCCTCGACGAGATCGGCGATCTGCCTCCTGAAATGCAGCCGAAGCTGCTGCGGGCGATCGAGGACAAGGAGTTCGAACGCGTCGGGGGTACCAAGGTCGTGAGGTCGGATTTCCGGGTGGTCGCCGCCACCAATCAGAACCTGGAAGGCAT
>CAZEKN010000228.1:0-4296 GCA_964512755.1 uncultured Desulfatibacillum sp.
CTCGATCCAGAGTTCATTTACGCAAAATGCATAGCACAGGCGACCGCCTAACAAGCCACTCCAGCGGACAGCGCTTCCGCTGCCGCTGTAAATGTAAGGGGACGCCCGGCATGCCGAGGAAATCACGCATAGACGCTCCCGGGGCGCTGCATCATATCATCTGTCGCGGAATTGAACGGCGGGCGATATTTAAAGATGATTATGACCGCGACCGCTTTGTGGAAAGGCTCGCTACCGTTTTAGAGCAGACCGGTACGCTTTGTTATGCCTGGGCGCTTATCCCCAATCATTTCCATCTGCTGATCCGAACCGGATCGATACCGGTGGCCGGCGTCATGCGCCGGCTTTTGACCGGCTATGCCGTGAACTTCAATTGGCGTCATCGCCGCAGTGGGCATTTATTTCAAAACCGTTACAAGTCCATATTATGCCAGGAGGAGCCGTATCTGTTGGAGTTGGTCCGGTATATTCATTTAAATCCAATCCGGGCAGGGTTGGTGGCGGATATGAAATCGTTGAGGGGCTACCCTTATTGCGGCCACAGCCGGTTGATGGGGAAGATCAAAAGCGGTTTTCAGGATACCGAGAAGGTGCTGTCGATGTTCGGCCAAACCCGGCGGGAGGCCCGGAAGCGTTACAGGGATTTTGTGACGGAAGGGCTGGCGGTGGGAAAAAGGCCGGAGTTGACCGGAGGCGGCTTGATCCGGAGCGCCGGCGGCTGGCACGCTCTAAAGGAATTCCGTCGGATGGGCGTTCATTTCAAGAGCGATGAGCGTCTGCTGGGGGACAGTGATTTTGTGGATTCGGTGCTGAAGGCCGCAAAAGAGAAACTGGATCGGAGGTGCCGGCTTCAAGCCGAGGGGTACGGTTTTGAGGACGTGGTATCGAGAGTGTGTGAGATCTATCACTTGAACCGCCATGACCTGTTATCATGGGGAAAGCGGCGCAGACGGGCCATGGCGCGTAGTGTAGTTGCCTACTGGGCTGTCAGGGAATTGGGGATGAGTGTCCGCGAGGCCGGTGAAAAGCTGGGCTTGAGTCCATCGGCGGCGAGCCGGTGTGTGCAACGGGGAGAACGATTCGCCGCCAGTGAAAAGTTGGTTCTTAAAGACTCGTAAATTGCACGAATGCACGGGCGTCCCACCTAGTAGTCCGCAATTTATAATTTTTTTCCAGCTTGCCTCTTATCCGGCCATGAAAATTGCCGGATTCAGCACCCCGTGTCAAGGAAGTTTCGGGGAAGGCGACTCAGCGGGCGCGGGTGCGCTGCATGGGTATCAAGTTGCGAACCGGACCAATCCTGGACCCGTATCAACATTGTTTTGACAGGGTCCACAATGGGGAATACTATAGCGATGGTTATATGCTGCATTATGGGGTGATGAATGAAGCGCGGCGACATACGTTGGCATAAGTTCCTGCCGCCTGATAAGAGACAGCCCATTTTGATTCTGACGCGCGATTCCGTGTTGCAGTATCTCAGAGAGGTTACCGTCGCTCCCATCACAACAGCCGTTCGCGATATCCCGTCTGAGGTATTCCTCTCCAAAGCCGACGGCCTGCCCCAGGATTGCGCCGTCAATTGCGACCACCTGCAGACTGTTTCAAAAGCGAAAATCGGGGCGTTGATCACGTCTCTGCCTCGGTTAAGAATGGTGGATGTGGGGCGGGCCATCCGCTTTGTCCTCGATATCTGAAGCCGGCGCAGCCAACCCATCACGCCGGCAGACAGCCGGGCCGCTGCTGCTGAGTTTGCCTTACCGCAACCGCCGTCGCGATATCGCCTCGGCACCTCACGCAACCCAGAAGGAGGGACCGAATGAAGCGAAGTGCAAACGCCACATGGAATGGAAGCCTGAAGGAAGGGCAGGGCATCTTCAGCGTCGCCAGCGGGGCCATCAAGAACCAGAAGGTCACTTTTCGGACCCGCTTCGAGGACGCCCCCGGAACCAATCCGGAGGAGCTTATCGCCGCCGCTCACGCGAGCTGCTTCAGCATGGCGCTCAGCGCGCAGCTCGGCGAGCGCGGGATCACACCCGAAGCCGTCGAGACGGCCTGCACGATTACGTTCGAGAACCTGACGCTGACCCAGAGCGCGCTGCGGACGACCGTCACGGCGCGCGGCGCAGACAGGGCCAAGGTCGAAGCGGCGGCGGCGGCCGCCAAGGCGGGCTGTCCGATATCGAAAGTGCTGAAGCTGGATATTGCTCTTGAATTGACGGTCACGACATAGCTGAAAAATCACCCGGAGAGGAGACACATGGGAACCCGCGCAAGGCGATTGGCAGCAAGAGCGACAGTGTTTTGGCTATGCGTGCTGGTCTTGAACCGTGTCGATGCGCTGGGCGGAGAAGCCCCGCAGGCGCCCAAATGCCCGCGCATTGGAAAGTGGTATCCGATCTTCCAATGTCGGCGGAACAGCTCACCGCCATGAGCCGTAAACTGGATGCGGACCTCAGCAGTGTTCGGAATACCGTCTATGAGGTGAATGGGAAGCGCGTCCAGATCAACACCATCGCTTCGATTCGTTGTAGCTCGTCAGCCCTGTGCGCCGGTGTCATAATATGAAAGTCGCCTCCGTGCGTGGCGCACACGAGGAGGCCCCATCAAAAAGGAGGATGCAATGGCTATGGACAAGAACATGCGGCACGCCATGAAGGCCGGCCGTCAGCAGGCGGACGAGGTGTTGAAGTTTCGCGATAGAGAGCTGCGGCGGAGAGTGAACGCCGTCAAACGGCAGCCGGCGGCGGTGCGAGCCACGCGCGGTCCGGCGATGATTGCCCCGAAGCTGATTCGCGCAGCCGGGGGGCCCGGCTCCGCCGGCGCGCTGGTGGCGGAGGGCGACTCCTGGTTCGACTATCCCCTCAACGACATTCTGCGGCTGCTCGAGGACTACCACGGCTACGATGTCGAGTCGGTGGCCCACAAGGGAGACCGCGTGGAGGACATGGCTTACGGTTCCGGGCAGTTCGAGGAATTTGCGCGGCGGCTCGAAAAACTTCTGCGACAGAACATCATGCCCAAAGCCATCTTGCTGTCCGGAGGGGGTAACGACATTGCCGGCGAGGAGTTCGGGATGCTCATCAACCACGCCTTGTCTCCGGCAGCGGGGCTCAACGAACAGGTCCTCAGCGGCGTGATCGACGAGCGCATCAAGTTCGCCTACATCACCATTCTGAGCGCCATTACCCGGATCTGCGAGCAGCGCCTCAACGGCCCCATCAAAATCCTGACCCACGGCTACGACTACCCGGTTCCGGACGGCCGCGGGTTTTTAGGCGGATGGTGGATCCTGCCCGGGCCGTGGCTGGAACCGGGATTCCGGCAGAAAGGGTATGACGACCTGTCGGTTCGGGTGAATCTCGCCAAGCGCCTGATCGACCGCTTCAACGACATGCTCAAAGCCATCGTGGTTCTGCCCGAATTCGCGCATGTCCAGCACATCGATCTCCGGAGCACCCTGTCCACCGGGAGCAACTACAAACGCGACTGGGCCAACGAACTGCACCCCACCTTCGCCGGATTCAAGCGGGTGACCGAGCGCTTTGCCGCGGCGATTTAGCGGCTGCTTCACTCCAGGCGGAGCGATTCTCCAAATAACCCAGAGCCCGGCAGGGTATATCTGCTGCCGGGCTCTTTGGGGGCTAAAAGACCGCTCGATTGAAGCAGGGCGTTTTACGGGGTCGCGGAGAAGGCCATGTAGCCAACGACCTCGGCCGTATGTTTGGTTTCGGAATCGCGCGAGATCTCTTCGGTGATCCGCACCATGATGCCCTCCGGGTCTTTGGCCTGCCAGTGCAGATCCGCCGTGTCCTTGCCGTAAGCGCTCTGGATTTTTCCGAGAAAAACCGGCGGCGCGGCATGGGGCTCGCTGAACGCAATCTCAGCGAAGTTTTGGTTGATTTCGCGCCCGGTTCGGTCGACCTCGAACGTGACCCCGTCGAAATCTCCGCTGCTGGGCTGCCAAGCGATGTAGGCCACCGTCTCGGCGCCGTGATCTTGGGGATTTGCCTCCTGTTCCTGCAGGCACATACGGAACCCCTTGGCCGTGATGCGATCGAGCCGCGCTGTGACGGCGGCAGAATCGTTGACCGTTACCGTCGAAGCCAGGACCACGGGGGGCGCCGGGAACATCTGCTTGAACGTGAAGGCGCCGAAAAGGCTGCCTTTGGTAACGTTCAAAAGGGCCGCTTCGACTTTGACGTTGCCCGGAAGGCTGTGAACGCCGCTTTCGACGGCCAGATACCCCACGGTCTCCAGGGTGTGCGTGCCGTCGTAGCATTCCCACTCCTGGAC